>CBIHQF010000059.1:0-11839 GCA_966211665.1 uncultured Pseudomonas sp.
GGTAAGTAGTCACTCATATTTAGTAAATCAAGGTGATCTTTCAATGAGTTTGTCGCGTTTCTCTTCGCCGCTCATGTTGCTTTGCACAGTGCTGGCCCTGCAGGGCTGTGCACAGTTGTTGGCGCCGCAGGCGCAGTTCTATCAGTTGGAGCATGGCGGACCGGAGCTACCGAAGGACGACAAAGGGCCAGCGGTCCTACTCGGGCCCCTGACGCTGGCCGATTACCTGCAACGCGAGAACCTGGTGCAGCGCGAACCCGACGACAGCCTGAGCATCAGCCAGCAGGCGCGCTGGGCTGGAAGCCTGCAAAACGATGTCGGCCAATTGATGTTGCGCCAATTGGCCGGACAGTTGAACACCAGCCGCATCGCGCTCTACCCGGATCGCGTCGGTTTCGACAGCGAAGTTCAGGTGTTGTTGCATATCAGTCGGCTCGATTCGGGTGCGCAGCGCCCAGCGGTGCTGGAAGCGCAGTGGCGTTTGCTGGATGGCGCGGGTGTACTGCGTGGCAGCCGCCTGGTGCGTCTGCAAGAGGAACATCAGGGTAGCGCCGCCGCGCAAGTACACGCACAAAGCCTGTTGATGCAGCGGTTGGCCGATCAGTTGACCGCGGCGATCAATAACATGCCGCAGGCCGAGCCGGTTGCACAGCCTAAACCCAAGCCGCCGGTGCCAGAAAAGCGCCCCGCCAATGGCCCGCAGATGCCGGTAATCGAGCCAGCCACGCAGATGGACGTGTTCCGCTTCTAGCAGGCTGTTGGAAAACTACCTGCGTTGCCATTGCGGCGTTAAAAACAGGCTCGTACGCGAGTCCAGGCTAGGCGCCCCCATCAAAATGCTCATTTACAGCTCGTAAACTCGCGTGCGAGCCCAGTCCGCTTGATTCGCTACGCTCACCCTGCGGGCCAGCCGTTGGCTGTTACTTCGCTGCGCTACGTTTCTCGCCTGTTTTTGCGGGGGGGGGCGCCATCGGTATTGCGCTGGCTGCCTCGCCTACGTTTTTCAACGGCCCGCTAATGGGGTGGGGCGCCGCCAGTGCGTTGCCCGCCGACAGGTCTAGAAACGAAAGCGGGTCGGGAGATCCGCTGTCGCTTCCGTCCCGCTCAGCCGTCGCTCAGGCTTTTATTGTCTTTCAGTCGCGCTCATGCATGCGCTCCAGCTGGCGCTCCAGCAGTGCCGGATAGGGCTCCAGCAGCCGTTCCACGCAATAGGTGCCTTCAGGACTGGCGATGGCGCGGATGCGTGCATGTTGGCGTACGAGGTTGTCGTCGCCGACGCGGCGGTCGAGCAGCAACAGGTTGCGGCTGTGTTGGGACAGGGCCAAGGCATCCTGCGCGGTTTCGCTGAGCAGTAGGTCGCCCTGGCTCAAGCCGAGCAGGCCTTCGCCCTGGGTTAGCGCCAGTTGCAGTTGCAGGGTGATGCCGCTGTCGGCCACCTCGATCTGCAGGGCATGGCCCAGGGCTCGCATCAGCTCGCCGCAGCAGATCGCATGGGTCAGATAATCCTCACCGCTGTCGCGCTGATGGAACAGCATCAGGCTGCTGCCGTCGCTCAAGGTGTGCAACTCGCCCTGATACAGCGCCGCGGCCTGGCCCAGGCAATCGCGATAGCGTTGCAGCAAATCCAACAAGCGCGCCCGCGGCAGTTTACGCAGTTGTTCTTGCGCGCCCAGCTGAATAGCCAGCACGGCGCTCTGCGGCGGTTGTTCGGGTGCGGATTCCGGTTCTGCTGCGAGCGTCGGCAGTTCGGCATCGAACTCATCGCTCAATTCGCTGAACGGATCGTCTTTTTCGCCAAGGTCACTCTCAGGCGCCGAGGTGTCGTCGAGGTCGTCGAAGCGTTCGTCGCGCAGATCGCGTACTTCGAACGCGGGCTCCTGCTCGTCATCGAAGTAGTCGTCGGCTTCCTCATCCTCGAATGCCGACTCATCATCGAAAGCCTCTGGCTCGGGCAGCAGTTTTTCCGGTACCAGGCGGGCTTGCAGTTGCCGCGCCAAATCGCCGATTTCATCCTGCCGCGCGGAGCCTGGCGCGGGATCGTCGGGGTCGCGCAGCCATACCCGCAGTTGCAGCAACGGGGTGGAAATATGCCGGCCCAGGCGCATGCTCAGCGATAGCGCCAAGGCCAACAGAATCAGGCTGAGAATGCCCATGCTTTGCAGGCTGATGGTCATCGGCTGTTGGAACTGGCGCATGTCGAGGCTGATGCGCAGCTGCCCGGCGATCACTTCCTGGAAGGTGATAGGCACCGAATAGATGCCGTCGGTATCGCCCAACAGGCCCTGGACCGGGCGCGAGCCGGACTCGGCGAGAATGCGGTTGTCCACGCTGTAGATGACCGCGTGGGCCACGAGCGGGTTTTTCACCAGTTCGTTGAGCAGCACGTTGAGGCTGAGGACGTCGTTGGACACCAGCGGCTCTTTGGCCGAGGCCGCCGTCTGCTCGATCAGGCTCTGGCCGATGGCGTTCGCCTGTTGTTGCATGGCCTGCTTGAACTGCATGCCGATCACCCAGGCATAGATCACCAGCGCCAGCGCCACCAGCAACAGGCTATGGCTGGCGATGCGCAATGCCAGGGGCACGCGGCGTTGGCGCAATGCTTGGAACAGCAGCAGGAAGAAATTATCGGGTTTTACGGGGGAGGGCCGGTTCACAGAGCTCGGCTCATGTCGACTTAAGTGTCGCGCAGTATAACGGCCGGCCTGCGCAGGTCAAAGCGGCGGGCGTGCCCAGTCCGCTTCCTTGGCCGATTTCGCCTGTTTGTGCGCCCCGGCCTGGCCGCCGCTATATTTTCAAGGATCTGATCGCGGCGAAAGTGGGTAGAATGAGCGCCTTTTCCCAGGCCCGCATGGCAGATGTGGGTCGCCAACCAGTCCTGGAGAGTGCGCCTTGCGCGAAATCGTCCTGATCAATATCACCGGTGAAGATCGTCCCGGCTTGACCGCTGCCGTCATGGGCGTGCTGGCCCACGGTGGGGTAAGCATTCTGGATATCGGCCAAGCGGTCATCCACGACACCCTGTCGTTCGGCATCCTGGTCGAAATTCCCGATACGGAGCGCGCTTCTTCGGTGCTCAAGGATGTGCTGTTCACCGCTTATAAGCTCGACCAACAGGTGCGCTTCACGCCCGTCTCCGAGGCGGACTACCAGCAATGGGTCAGCGGCCAGGGCAAGGCCCGGCATATCGTCACCTTGTTGACCCGCAAGGTCACGGCCGAGCAGTTGCAGCGCGTCAGCGCCATCACCGCCAAATACGCTTTGAATATCGACCATATCGACCGCTTGTCCGGGCGCATGCCGCTCGATACGCCGGTGGATCAGGGCAAGGGCTGCATCGAGTTTTCCGTGCGTGGCGAACCGGCCGATCCGGCGGGGTTGCGCGCTGAGTTTCTCAGCGTGGCCCAGGAACTGAATGTCGATATCGCCTTCCAGCGCGACTCGCTGTTCCGCCGTAATCGCCGCCTGGCGGTATTCGACATGGATTCGACGCTGATCGAAGCCGAGGTGATCGACGAGCTGGCCAAGGCCGCCGGGGTCGGGGAGAAGGTTTCCGAGATCACCGAGCGCGCGATGCGCGGCGAGCTGGATTTCGCCGCCAGCTTCAGGGAGCGTCTGGCGCTGCTCAAAGGCTTGCCGGAGAGTGTGTTGAGCGAAATCGGCGCCTCGCTGCGCCTGACCGAGGGCGCCGAAACGCTGTTCAGCGAGCTGCGCCGGCTGGGCTACAAAACCGCGATTCTGTCCGGCGGGTTCAGCTATTTCGCCACGCAGTTGCAGGCCAAGCTGGGCATCGACTACGTGTTCGCCAACGAGCTGCAGATCGTCGACGGTCTGGTCACCGGGGTGGCGGTCGAGCCGATCGTCGATGCGCAGCGTAAAGCCGATCTGCTGCGCGAGCTGGCGCAAAAGGAAGGCTTGCGCCTGGAGCAGACGATTGCCGTGGGCGACGGCGCCAACGACCTGCCGATGCTGGCGATTGCCGGCCTGGGCGTGGCCTTCCGCGCCAAGCCACTGGTCAAACAGTCGGCCAAGCAGGCGATCTCGACCCTGGGCCTGGATGGCATTCTCTATCTGCTGGGGTTTCGCGATCGCGACGGTCTGGAATAGGACGGCACGCATAAAAAAGCCGACGCATGCGTCGGCTTTTTTGCCCGCGACAGTTATTCGTCGCCCGCCGAGAAGTCGTAATCCATCGACTGGCTGGGGCCTTGCAGGTAATAACCCTGAATGTAATTGACCCCGGCCTGCCACAGCGTGGCCAGCACGGTGGCGCTTTCGACGAAGGGCACGATGGTCATTTTGGCTTGCGCATGCAGGCTGGCCAGTAGGGTTTTCAGCGCTTCCTGGCTTTCCGCCTGGCTCAAGTCCTGGGAGTAGGAGCCGTCGACTTTGACGAAGTCGATATTCAGGTGTTTCAGCGTATTGAACGGATTGATCGCGCAACCGAATTGGCTGAGGCCGACCTTGCAGTGCAGTTCATGCAGGCCTTGGGTCAGTGTCTTGGCTTGTTTCAGGCCGGCAATCGCATCGGGTTCGCTGATCTGGAAGACCAGCGAGTCCGAGGGCAGGCGAGCGGCTTTCAAGGCTACGCTGAGCCAGGGCAACAGGGTTTTGTCTTGCAGGCTGGCGCTCGACAAGTGCACGAACAGGCGGGTGCTATGGCCCTTGCTGCGGTGGTCGGCGAGCAGCTTGATCGAGCTGAGTATCACCCAACGGTCGATCTTCTCGCCCAGGCCGGCCTCTTTGGCGGCTTTCAGGAAGTCATGCGGCGGTACTTCCTCGCCCTTGGCGTTGAGCAGGCGCAGCAGCACTTCGTAATGCTCATGGCTGTCGCCGCGCAGGCTGATGATAGGTTGGAACAGCAGGCGGAAACTGTTGTTTTCCAGCGCCTGCTTGACCAATGCCAGCAAGTCGCCGCGGTTGGCGGCTGCTGCCAGTTCGTCGGCGGGGTTGAAAATCTTCAGCGCATTGCCGTCGAGCTCGTCCGCGCAGCGGTGGGCGCGGTCGACCACATCCTGGGCCCTGGCGGTTTTCTCGTTGAGCCCGGCGACGCCGATCGACAAGGTGGTTTGCACGGTGCGGCCGCTGACGTCGAATAAATGACCTTCGATTTTTTTCAGTAAAGCACCGAGGTTGGCCTCGGCTTGCTCCGCCGTCAGTCCCGGTTGCAATACGGCGAACACGTCGTCGCCAAAGCGCGCCAGTTGCGCCTCCCCGGGGAAATGCGCGCGCAGCACCGTGGTCAGGTCGGTGAGCAGCAGATCGATGCCGGCCAGGCCGACCTCGGCCAACAAGGTGGAATACTGGTCCAGGCGGATATACGCCAGGCTGGCCGGCTGCCCGGCATTGACCGCGCGCTCGACGGCGGCGTCCATGAGTTCGAGGAAATAGCTGCGGTTGTACAGGCCGGTGACCAGGTCCTGGCTGCTGATTTCGCGCAGCTTCTCTTCCAGCTCGGCATTGCTCGATTCGGCGCGAATCACCACTTGAATGCACGGCTCGCCGTCATAGGTGGCGGGCGAGAAATTCATCCGTGCGGCGAAACTTTTGCCGTCCGCCTTGATCCCGTTGCAGGCCAGCTCGGCAGCGCCCTCGGCGCTCTGGTAGTTCTTCAGGAAGTCTTTGAAATTGCTTTGATCGCCACTGGCGATCAGGTCGATCATCGGCATGCCTTCGAGTTCGTCGGCATCCTGATAATCGAAGAGTTCGAGGTAGGCGCGGTTGGCATAGATGTGCATGCCGTCATGCACGTAGGTGATCGCATCCACGGAGCTGTCGAGCAGCAATTGGCAGCGTTTTTCCGCTTCGCGCAGGGCCACTTCCGCCGCACGGCGGGCGCGCCGCTCATCGAGGTTGCTCAGTTCGCGCTTGGCGACCAGCACCAGGCGCTCATCCTCGCCCTGGGGCAAGGCGTCCTGGGCGCCGATCGACAGCGCTTCGGTGACGCTGTCGGAGTCGTTGTCGGCGAGCAGTTGGATGACCGGAATATCCTTGGCCTGGCGGCGAATGGCGCTGATGGCTTCGTGCGGGTCGAGGTGTTCGCTGGTCGGGGCGGAGATCAGCAGGTCCCAGCTTTGCTGCAGCGCTTCGGCCAGATCCTCGCTGGAGGTCAGGCGATGCACGCGGGTCGCGCGCCCGGCGTTACGAAACAGGCTGACAAGCCGTTCCGCCTCGTTTTGCGAATCTTCGAGAATGAGGAGCCGAATGGTTTTTTTTTCGATGGCCATAGCTGAGATCAAGTCTGCGCCGAACGGGTGCGAAAAGGCGACAAAAGGTGGAGAGTCGGCAATCTACAGAGACTTCCAGAGTGAGTCAAAGTCTTCCTCCCCGCTCGGGCCATGGCTTTTCTGCGCTGTGACGGGTTTCCCGCGGTCGGTCGGCGCTTGCTCTATCTCGCGGTATTCGAATTGGCTGAAGCTGCCGGTGCTGGTCTGCCGGCGGCTGAGCAAGGCGGAGCGCTCGATACCATTGCGATTGATCCGAACCTTGTTGCCCTCCTGGAAGGGTAGGCGAGGTGTGATCAAGGTGGCGGGACGGGAAATTGCGCTGATGCCGGGCAATAAGAACGCGCGCAAGTATTGGCTGTTCTGTTCGGTTTTGCGTACCAGTTGCAGCCCACAGGGCTCGGCATGCGGGGCTATCAGTTCGATGCCCATCTGCGTGCCGCCGCCGCGTACCTGGCGAATCCAGCGCACCACCGCGATGCTCCAGTCGTGCTCCGGCGAATCCTGCAGACCGATGATCTCGCCCGCTTGCAGTTGGCTCGGCACCTCTTTCGGCCAGGACATGCAATAGCCGCCGGGGCTGTGATTGACAATCGACAAGGTGAAGGTCGGATAGTCTTCGCCGGTCGTGGTCGCGCGGCCCGTGTCGCTCGAGTTCGTCCGCTGGTATTCGATATTTTCCATGGGCAGATTTTGCCCCCACTCTTTGACTTTCGGCGCATCGAAGGCATTGGCCCAGATATCCGGCGTACCGCTGGGGACGTCGAAAACCGCGCTACCGGTTTCGCTGGGGCGTTTCAGGACTTCGTTGAACGGCCGTTTTTTCGCCAGAAAGAAGTGCAGCGCACTCATGCCGATGCACAGGGTCAGCGAACCTTGGCCCTGGTTGCGCTGAAAGCTGCGCTCGGAAATGTCGCCCCAGGCGGCGCAGAGGTGCAGCAGCATGTCCTGGGTGAATCCCTCGGGCACTGGCAGGCTGGCCTGGTCGAGCTTGTCGGCGGGTAAGCGCGAATACTCGGTGAGCGCATCGACCAGCGGCTGCGGGTCGATACCCAGGGCATGGGGCAGCTCGCTGCTTTGCAACAGCGAGGTATAGCGTGGCGGGCCGTCCACGCTTTGGGCCACGGCAAACAGGCTCGAAGGAGCGTCTCCGGCTTGTAATCTGACCAGCGTACTCCAGGATTCGAGCGCTTCCGCGAGACGCGCGATGGCGCCTTGGCGCATCTGGTTGCAGCGCGCGCAGCCGAGCAGCAAGGCCACCAGATAGCTCTGCTCGATACTCAGGTCGTGGGTGTGCCGGGCTTGTGGATCGCGAATCACTCGTCTGTGCAGGTCGCGCTCCACGGCGATTCGATAGAGCTGGTGCAGTTCCAGCCAGAGCCCTTCCGGCACCGGGCAATACAGCTGGCTGGCGCGTATCAGCGGGCCGCAGAGGCTGTAGGTGGCGCGCTGCAGGGCGGTCGCCAGCAATTGGTTACGCTCGAGGTTTTGTTGTGGCGCCAGGCGCACGATGATCAGTTTGTAGCCGACAGCCAGGTGATTTTGCAGGGCCTGGCAGAGATTTGCGACTTTGCGCGGTCGCTCGTCGAGGACGATCGCCTGGTTGAGGAAGTGCCGTTCCAGTTGCTGGCACACGAAGTACAGCTCCGGACGCAGCAACTCCAGCAGTTGCAGGCGAACATCCGAGGGGGTCACCAGTTGGTTGAGTTCGATCAGGGCTTGGTACAGCTGGCGAGCGGTTTCGCCGATATTGGCTTTTGGCAGCGCTTCGAGCCAGCGCTTGAGACCACGCGGGGTGGCATCGCAGAAAGACAGGCTCTGCTTATGGGGCGTAGGTACGCGGAGTTGTAGGTGGTGACTCTGTTTATCCATCTAACTCGGACACTCCCAATGCCGGCGGGCAGCTCGTGCTGTCGTGCTGCTTGCAACTCTAGCAGCATCTTCTTGCGGTCGCAGCCCGATTGCAGAGCGTTTGGTTTCGCGTACTCGAGGGTGCGAATGGTGTCACGCCGGGCGGCGGCGGGAGTTAGAACGACGCCGGTCCTCGGGGTTCGGTGTGTCGTGTTCGCTCGCTGGGGCACGGGGGATGCGCCCCAGCGGTGGCGATCAGAGCGCTTGCGCGCCACCGAGCAATTGCCCCATCTGTACCGGACTGCCGGCCGCGAGTTCTTGCGCCCATTGCACCTGATCGGCGCCGAACAGCACGATGGCGGTGGAGCCGAGCTTGAAGCGGCCCAGTTCCGCGCCTTTTTCGAGAACGATTGGCGCCCGTGCGGCTTCGTCGTAGCGGAAGGTTTTCAGGCTGCGCTTGGGTGGCGTTACCAGGCCGGCCCATACGGTTTCGATCGAGGCCACTATCATTGCGCCGACCAGGACCACGGCCATCGGCCCGCGCTCGGTGTCGAACAGGCAGGCCACCCGTTCGTTGCGGGCGAACAATTCGGGAACGTTCTCCGCGGTGCTTTGGTTGACCGAAAACAGGCGGCCCGGCACGTAGACCATTTCCCTCAAGGTGCCGGTCAGCGGCATGTGCACGCGGTGGTAGTCCTTGGGCGACAGGTAGATGGTGGCGAACGCGCCGCCCATAAAGGGATTGGCGCGCTCGGTGTCGCCGCCGAGCAGTTCGACCAGGCTGAAGCTGTGGCCTTTGGCCTGAAAAATCCTGCCGTGCTCGATCTTGCCCAGTTGGCTGACGGCGCCGTCGGCGGGGCAGAGTACCGCGTCCGGCCCTTGCGCCAACGGGCGGGCGCCCGGCTTCAGAGCGCGGGTGAAGAAGGCATTGAAATGCTCGAAGGCTTCGAGGTCTTCAACCTGCGCTTCGCTCATATCGACTTGGTACTGCTTGGCGAACCAGCCGATCAGACGATTCTTGAACCAGGCGACGCGGCAGTCGGCGGCGTAGCCGATCAGGCGCGACAGCAGATGGTGCGGCAGCAGGTATTGGCTGAGGATGAACAGGCGTTGTTTCATGGTGATCCTTTGAGATTGGGGACGGGCGGCCGATGCGCGGCGGTCGGGTTCAGCGCTCGACGGGCGTGTCGGGATGATTGCCCCATTCGCCCCAGGAACCTGCATAGGCTTTGACGCGCGGGTAACCGAGCGTTTTGGCCACCAGGTAAGTGAAGCCGGAACGGTGGTGGGTCTGGCAGTGGGTGATGATTTCTTTGTCCGGGGTGATGCCGAGTTCGTTCAGCACGCTCGGCATGTCCTGGCGGATGCGTAGCGCGCGGGCCTGGTCCATGCCGGCGGTCCATTCGAAATTGACCGCGCCCGGAATATGCCCGGCTTTGCTGGCCAAGGCTTTTTCACCGCGGTATTCGGCAGGCGAGCGTGCATCCCAAATGGCCAGATCGTCCGCGCCCAGGCGACTTTGCAGGTAAGCGCGGGTTGCGGTCGGGGCATCGTGCAGAGTCAGCTCGAGCTTGCCGGAAAGCGGTGCCGGTACCTCTTCGCTGAGCGGAAGGCCTTCGGCTTGCCAGGCATGCAGGCCGCCGTCCAGGTAGTGATAACGCCGATGGCCGATGACATCGAGCAGCCAGATAAAGCGCCCGGCCCAACCGCCGCCCTCGTCGTCATACACCACGTAGACCGCATCCGGGCGATGGCCGAGCTCGGCGAACAACTGCTCCAGTTGCGTTTTTTCCGGCAACAGACCGGGCGCGGGCGGCTGACCGAGCTGGGTGCGTTTCGGATCGACGAAGCGTGCCCCGGCGATATGTCCGGCGGCGTAGCGCTGTGCGCTGCTCAGGTCGACCAGGATCAACTCGTCGGCTTCCAGGCGGCTGGCCAGGTCGCGCGGTTCGATCACCAGTGGCAGCGCGGCGAAAGCGTTCATGCAGGCCCCTTAAACGATTAAAGGGGAGGATTGTAGCGGAAAGGTGTGGCGCTGTTGATCTAAGGTTGGCGCCCGCGGCTGGCGAAGTTGCCGAGCGCGCGCTCGATGCATTGCGCGGTTTTAGCGAAAGCTTGCACGCTGGCATCGTCGAGCGCGGCACCGCCTTGGTCGGCGAAGACGATCAGGGCCACGCGGCCGTTGTTGGCGAGCGAGCGGATAAGCAGGTGCTCGCTGGGAAACAGGCTTTTCAGCGCACCGGGGAGCAAGGCGGAAAACTGCGCGATATTGGCCGGCGACAGGCGCAGTTGCCCCGGCTCCTTGAGCAGGCGCCTGAGTACCTGACTTTGCTGCGGATCGAGGGACAAGGCGCCCGCCGACTTATCCAGACCGGCATGTTGCTGGGCCAGCAGGCGGCTGTGGTTACGGTCGGCGATCAGCAGCAGTACGCGTTGCATGCCGCAGGCTTGGATTGCATCGCGCATGCAGGCGGTGAGTTGCACGACATTGCCGAATGGGCTGGGCTGGGTCAGCAGTTGCGCGCACGCCTGGCGCCATGGGTTTGGCTTGGGGGCGGGCGCAGCGGCCGACGTCGCCCGCAGATGCCGCGCATGCCAAGGCCAGATCAGCGCCACGGCGGGGTGCCAGAGGTCCTGCGGCGGTTGCTGCTGGGCATGCTGTACGGCGTTGCGATGGACCTGCTGCTGTACCTCATCCACCGGCAGTTGCAGGTAAAGACCGGTCAGGCGTTGCCAGCGCAGGTTGTGCGAATCGTTCCAGGCGAAATGGGCGCTGAGCGTCAGACCATTGGCCAGCAGGATGCAGTTGGCCGGCTGGGTCAGCCAGCGGCGCAGAGTCGGGTCGTCGTCGAGCATTTGCCGCTGATGGATCGGATGCTCGTTGTCCCGGGCGATATGCAGCGCTTTGACCAGCAGGCGCCGGTCATTGAGCAGCAGGCGATAACCGGACACTATCCATTCCGGCAAGCGCCAGCGTTCTGCCAGCGCCAGGCACAGGCGCAGCAGCGGAACGCCGAGCAGCTCCTGTTCGACCTTGCTCGCCGGCTCGCCCTTGAGCAGCACGCGCTGCTCCCAGGCATCGAACAGTTCGGGGCGGGTGCCGAGCAGCGTCCATATCGGCGCGAAAAACAGCAGGCTGCCCCAGTGGATTTCCTGCCAAAGGCGCGCCAGACGCCCGGCAAACAGACCGCTGGCCTGCTGCGCGGCGTGTTCGCTGATCAATTGCATCTGCCGTAGGCCGCGGGGGATTTGCGCCTCCGGCAGTGCGGATTGATGCTTGAGCAACTCCTCGGTGCGCTTTAGACCCAGGCGGGTCAGCGCGCTTTCCAGGCTCTCCACCGGTTCGTTCTGCCCTTGGCCCGAACGGTTGGCTTCGCGCAGTACGCTCAGGGCGACAGCCGGGCTGTCACGCATCGAGTCGGCGATCTCGCGCAGCGACCGGCGGCTGTCGGCGAGCATTCGCTGTACCTTCAGCAGGTTTTCTGCGGGCACGGGTAATGGCGAGCTGTCCAGCTGTTTGAGCCAGGCGTCGAGGGTGCGCGGTAGCGGTTGAGGTGTGGGCATGCGGGTTGAGCCAAGCTGGCTTTTAGCCTTAACTGGCTATAGTCTCGCGCATAACTTCCGATAAATAGAAGGGTTGTTTTGCGTAACCCTCACTTCCTTGGTTTTGGCACGTAGTCTTTATGGTAAAGATCATCGGCATTATTGTTGTGCTTGCCTGTGTGCTGGGCTGCTTTATGCTTTCCGGCGGCCATTTCATGGCTTTG
>CBIHQF010000060.1:0-11809 GCA_966211665.1 uncultured Pseudomonas sp.
ACCTAACAGCGCCAGCATCTGCTTGGCAAAACCTTGGGCCGACGAATGACCATATAGTCACTGGGAAATATCTTTTACATTGCCTGTCGCTTTGACAGCGCCCCAGGCTATCGACCACCCTATGCGGCCTGACCTTGGCGCACGAAGCGTACAAGGCAAGACGGCAGGCCGCGTCTCGTGGCGTGCGTCATTCTCAACACCGCTTACAAGGAACTCCCATGAGCAAGAGCGTTATCAGCAGCGACCAGGCCCCGGCCGCCATCGGCACCTACTCCCAGGCGATCAAGGCGGGCAATACCGTCTATATGTCCGGGCAGATCCCGTTGGATCCCAAGACCATGGAATTGGTGGAAGGCTTCGAAGCCAAGACCGTACAGGTCTTCGAAAACCTCAAGGCCGTGGCCGAAGCCGCCGGCGGCTCGTTCAAGGACATCGTCAAGCTGAACATCTTCCTCACCGACCTGTCGCACTTCGCCAAGGTCAATGAAGTCATGGGCCGCTACTTCGAGCAGCCTTACCCGGCCCGCGCCGCCATCGGCGTCGCCTCCTTGCCGCGCGGCGCACAGGTGGAAATGGACGCGATTCTGGTTATCGAATAACCCCGCCCCTGGATTGCAATACCGTAGACCCTATGCCTTTTCGCAAGGGTCGCGGCTTCGTAGGGTCGATGACGCTCCACCCATCCACCAACTGCAATGGTGGATGAAAAAGGCGTCATCCACCCTACCCAACTACGAATCCGCGGATATCCCTCCCGTAGGAGCGGCCTTGGCCGCGATTGCTGTAGACGCCAGACTCACCGGCGAAAATCAAAGCTCCCGCAAAATCGCCGCATAACCCTCGCGATAACTCGGATACTGCGGCGCCCAACCCAGGGCTCTGGCGCGGGCGTTGCTGCAGCGTTTGCTGCCGGCGCGGCGCACCGTCGCCTGTTCGGCCCAGTGACTGACACCGAGCTGTTCGCGTAGCCAGGCTACCACTTCATGCAGCGGCGCCGGCTGGTCGTCGACGCCTATATAGCAATCCTCCAGCGCCACGCTGCGGGCATCGGCCTGCAACAGAAACGCCAGCAGGCCGGCGGCATCGTCGATATGGATACGGTTGCCGTACAACGGCGGCTCGACCGCCACCCGATAGCCCTGGCGCACCTGATCGAGCAGCCACTGCCGGCCCGGGCCGTAGAGTCCGGTCAGGCGCACCACGCTGGCCGGAATGGCGCTGCTCAGGGCGAGCTGCTCGGCCTCGCGCATGATCCGCCCGGAATAGCCCTCGGCCTCGGCCGGCGACGACTCGTCGACCCACTCGCCATCCTGCTGGCCATAGACGCTGCTGCTGGAAACGAACAGCAGCCGCTTAGGCCGTTGCCCGTGCTGCGCCAGCCAACCGAGCGCCCGGCGCAAGCCCTCGACATAGGCGGCGCGATAACCGGCTTCATCGGAACTATTGGCCGCCGCGCAATACACCAGATAGTCCAATTGCCCCACCGGCCAGGCGGCCGGGCAGGCATCGCTTTGCAGGTCGCCTGCCACCGGCAGGATCGCCGCGGGCAATTGCTCGACCGAACGGCGCAGACCATGCACCGTCCAGCCCGCTGCGGCCAGATGCAAGCCCAGGCCTGTGCCCAGATCGCCGCAACCGGCAAGCAATACAGTGGTTGTCATGGTGCGCTCCAGGTTTTTCGCAAAGCGGCAGTTTAGCAGGCGGTTGAAAAACGTAGGCGAGGCAGGCAAGACAAGGCAAAGACAGGCGAGGAAGGGCTGGGGTCGCACTCGACTTTACGGCTGTAAATGAGCATTACTCGCTTCGCTCGCCCTTCGGGCCGCTGCTTCCGCGCGTTAGCCGCAAGCGGCTTTCCGAGGCTGTTTTTAACGCCGTCTTGCCAACGCAGGTAGTTTTTCAATGACCTGCTAGCCCGGTTGGTTGATTGCAATGCAAAGGCTATGCTTGGCGGCACATCAATGGATAGACACTATGACCCTCACCGAACTGCGCTACATCGTCACCCTCGCCCAGGAACAACACTTCGGCCGCGCCGCCGAGCGCTGCCATGTCAGCCAGCCGACGTTATCGGTGGGGGTGAAGAAGCTCGAGGACGAACTCGGCGTGATGATTTTCGAGCGCAGCAAAAGCGCGGTACGCCTGACCCCGGTCGGTGAGGGCATCGTCACCCAGGCGCACAAGGTGCTGGAGCAGGCCCAGGGCATCCGCGAACTGGCCCAGGCCGGCAAGAATCAGTTGGCGGCGCCGCTGAAGATCGGCGCGATCTATACGGTCGGCCCCTATCTGTTCCCGCATTTGATTCCGCAGCTGCACCGGGTCGCCGCGCAGATGCCGCTGTATATCGAAGAAAACTTCACCCACGTGCTGCGCGACAAACTGCGCACCGGCGAGCTGGACGCGATCATCATCGCCCTGCCGTTCCAGGAAGCCGACGTGCTGACCAAACCGCTATACGACGAACCTTTCTACGCCCTGCTGCCCGCCGGCCATCCCTGGGCGCAGATGAAAACCATCGACAGCAAGCTGCTCAACGACAAGAGCCTGTTGCTGCTCGGCGAGGGCCACTGCTTCCGCGACCAGGTGCTCGAGGCCTGCCCGACACTGCGCAAGGGCGGCGAAGACAACGCCAAGCACACCACGGTGGAATCCAGCTCGCTGGAGACCATCCGCCATATGGTCGCCTCCGGCCTCGGCGTGTCGATCCTGCCGTTCTCGGCGGTGGACAGCCACCACTATGCCCCTGGGATCATCGAGGTACGCCCGCTCAGCGCACCGACGCCGTTCCGCACCGTGGCCATCGCCTGGCGCGCCAGCTTCCCGCGGCCCAAGGCCATCGAAGTGCTGGCCGACTCGATCCGTCTGTGCTCGGTCAGCCAAGCGCCGAAAGCCACGACCTAAGGCAAGGCGATGAGCGAACTGGCCGAGGTACCCGTTACCGCACTCAAGGGAGTGGGCGCGGCCCTGGCCGAGAAACTCGCCAAGGTCGGCCTGGAAACCCTGCAGGACGTGCTGTTCCACCTGCCGCTGCGTTACCAGGACCGCACCCGTATCGTGCCGATCGGCGCGCTGCGCCCCGGTCAGGATGCGGTGGTCGAAGGCACGGTGGCCGGTGCCGATGTGGTCATGGGTCGGCGGCGCAGCTTGTTGGTACGCCTGCAGGATGGCAGCGGCACCCTCAGCCTGCGCTTCTACCATTTCAGCCAGGCGCAGAAGGAAAGCCTCAAGCGCGGCACCCTGGTGCGCTGCTACGGCGAGGTGCGCCCCGGCTCATCGGGGCTGGAAATCTACCACCCGGAATACCGCGCGCTCTCGGGCGGCGAACCGATTGCCGTGGAACAGACCCTGACGCCGATCTACCCGAGCACCGAGGGTCTGACCCAGCAACGCCTGCGTCAGCTCAGCGAGCAGGCCCTGGCGCGCCTCGGCCCGCACAGCCTGCCGGATTGGCTGCCCGCCGAAGTGGCCCGCGACTATCACCTCAGCCCGCTGGATCAGGCGCTGCGCTACCTGCACCGGCCGCCACCGGACGCCGACCTGGAAGAACTCGCCGAAGGTCGGCATTGGGCCCAGCACCGCCTGGCCTTCGAGGAACTGCTGACCCACCAGCTGTCGTTGCAGCGCCTGCGCGAAAGCGTGCGCGCCCAGCAGGCGCCCGCCGTGCCGCCGGCCAAGCGGCTGCCGCAACAATTCCTGGCCAACCTGGGCTTCGCCCCCAC
Source organism: uncultured Pseudomonas sp. (assembly GCA_966211665.1). GTDB lineage: Bacteria > Pseudomonadota > Gammaproteobacteria > Pseudomonadales > Pseudomonadaceae > Aquipseudomonas. The sequence goes on from CBIHQF010000060.1 coordinate 3,717, forward strand.
CGGCGCGCAGCAAAGGGTCGGCGCTGAAATCGCTTACGACCTGAGTCAGGACGAACCCATGCTGCGCCTGGTGCAGGGCGATGTCGGCGCCGGCAAGACCGTGGTCGCCGCCTTCGCCGCCCTGCAGGTGCTGGAGGCCGGCTATCAGGTGGCCTTGATGGCGCCGACCGAGATTCTCGCCGAGCAGCATTTCATCACCTTCAGCAAATGGCTGGCGCCGCTCGGCATCGAAGTCGCCTGGCTGGCCGGCAAGCTCAAGGGCAAGGCCCGCGCCACGGCGCTGGAGCAGATCGCCGACGGCGTGCCGATGGTGGTCGGCACCCATGCGCTGTTTCAGGAGGAGGTGCAGTTCAAGCACCTGGCCCTGGCGATCATCGACGAGCAGCACCGCTTCGGCGTGCAGCAGCGTCTGGCGCTACGCCAGAAAGGCATGGGCGGGCGCCTCTGTCCGCACCAGCTGATCATGACCGCCACGCCGATCCCGCGCACCCTGGCGATGAGCGCCTATGCCGACCTCGACACCTCGATCCTCGACGAACTGCCGCCCGGACGCACGCCGGTGAATACCGTGCTGGTGGCCGACAGTCGGCGCCTGGAAGTGATCGAGCGGGTGCGCTCGGCCTGCAACGAGGGACGCCAGGCCTATTGGGTCTGCACCCTGATCGAGGAATCCGAGGAACTGACCTGCCAGGCCGCGGAAACCACCTTCGAGGACCTCGCGGCGGCGCTCGGAGGGCTCAATGTCGGCCTGATCCACGGGCGCATGAAAGCGGCGGAGAAAGCCGCGGTGATGCAGCGGTTCAAGGACGGCCAGTTGCAGCTGCTGGTCGCCACCACGGTGATCGAGGTCGGCGTCGACGTACCCAACGCCAGCCTGATGATCATCGAGAACCCCGAACGTCTGGGTCTGGCCCAGCTGCATCAGTTGCGCGGTCGGGTCGGTCGCGGCAGCGCGGCCAGCCATTGCGTGCTGCTCTATCACCCGCCGCTGTCGCAGATCGGCCGTGAGCGCCTGGGCATCATGCGCGAAACTTGCGACGGTTTCGTCATCGCCGAGAAGGACCTGGAATTGCGCGGCCCCGGGGAAATGCTCGGTACGCGCCAGACCGGTTTGCTGCAATTCAAAGTGGCCGATCTGATGCGCGATGCGGACCTGTTGCCGGCTGTACGAGACGCGGCGCAAGCTCTACTCGCGCAGTGGCCGCAACACGTCAGCCCGTTGTTGCAGCGCTGGCTGCGTCACGGCCAGCAATACGGCCAAGTGTGATCCACTGCACGGGCGCCTGTCGCCTGAACCGCCAGGCTGCTAGCCTGCTGGTTATACTTCGAAAAAATGCCCCACAAACGGATGCCGCCATGACCGATGCAGCCCTCGAAGCCGACAACACACCGCAGGCGCCTGCGCTGATTCTGCAGTTGCTGGAGAAGCTCGGCCTGCCACATCAGGTGCGTAGCGAGCAACCCGGCCTGCCCGCGGCGCAGCGCGTGCAAGCGGTGCTGCTCGACGATGCGGTCGGCGCCCTGCTGGTGCTCTACCCGCAAAATCAACTGCTCGACCTCAACCGCCTGGCCGAACTGACCGGGCGCCAGCTCACCGCGGTCAAGTCCGAACGCCTGGAACGCATGCTCGGCAAGCACAACCTCAGCGTATTGCCCGGCCTGCCGCCGCTGACCAGTTCGCCCTGCCTGTACGACGAACGCCTGTTGCAGGTGCCCAGCCTGCTCGTCGAATCCGGCCAGCCGGGCGTGCTGCTGGAAATCCCCAGCGAGGCCTACAAGAAGGTGCTGACCAAGGCCAGTGCCGCGCGTTTCGGCGAGCTGATCAGCAATATCCAGCCGAACCTCGACCGTCCCGACGACGACCGCGCCGAGATCACCCTGGCGGTGCAGACCTTTACCGCGCGGCGCATCCAGCAGCGCCTGGAAGAGACCATCGAAATCCCGCCGCTGCCGGAAACCGCGCAGAAGATCATCCGCTTCCGCGTTGACCCGGACGCCACCGTCGACGACATCACCGGCGTGGTGGAAACCGATCCGGCCCTGGCCGCGCAAGTGGTCAGTTGGGCCGCATCGCCCTATTACGCGGCGCCCGGCAAGATCCGCTCGGTGGAGGACGCCATCGTCCGCGTACTGGGCTTCGACCTGGTGATCAACCTGGCCCTGGGCCTGGCCCTGGGCAAGACCCTGAGCCTGCCCAAGGATCAGCCGCAGCACGCCACACCTTATTGGCAACAGTCGATCTACACCGCCGCGGTGATCGAAGGCCTGACCCGCGCCATGCCGCGCGCGCAGCGTCCGGAGGCCGGCCTGACCTACCTCGCCGGGCTGCTGCACAACTTCGGCTATCTGGTTTTGGCGCATGTCTTTCCGCCGCACTTCTCGCTGATCTGCCGTCATCTGGAGGCCAACCCGCACCTGTCGGCCAACTATATCGAGCAGCACCTGCTGGGTATCACCCGCGAGCAGATCGGCGCCTGGCTGATGCGCTTCTGGGATATGCCGGAGGAACTGGCCAGCGCCTTGCGCTTCCAGCACGACCCGGACTACGACGGTGTCCATGCCGCTTACCCGAATCTGGTGTGCCTGGCGGTCAGCCTGCTGCGCAACCGCGGCATCGGTGCCGGGCCTGTCAAGGAGATCCCGCAAAGCCTGTTCGACAGCCTCGGCCTGAGCCGCGAGAAAGCCGCCGATGCGGTGGATAAGGTGCTCGCCGCCGAAGTAGCGCTGCGCGAACTGGCCTCGCAGTTTCACCCAGCCCATTGAGGCGGTAGCGCAGACCATGCCGCTCACTTGATCCAGGTGAGCGGCGCTTTTGTAGCCCGGATAAGCCTTGGCGCAATCCCGGATTGCGCCAAGGCTTATCCGGGCTACGTCCCAAGGCTCCCAGCCTTTGCTTCTGGCGTCGGCCTTATCGCAACGCCGCGCGCCGCTCGGCGAACAGCCGCGGTAGTGCCTCGACGCTGCTTTTCAGCAACAGCGCGACGGCAGGCTGCTCGTAGAGGGCCGCATATTCGGCCAGTTGATCGCTGGGAATCTGCCGATAGGCATAGAGCATGAAGGATTCCACCGCCTTGGCGCTGGACACGCGCAGGGCCTCTTCCTGGGCGCGGGTCTGGCTGCTCAGCTGCGCCTCGTCGAGGCTGTCGCCGCGAGCCCTGAGCGCCAACAGCGCCTGGGTTTTGCCCACCTCATAACGCAGCACGGCAGCCAGCTCGGTGGTATGGGCCGCCGTGTCCAGGCGCTTGACCAGATCCAGACGATCCTGACGCGGCGGGCGCTCCTTCAGTTGCGCGCGGTAATCCGCCAGGCCCTTGGCATCCTTCTCGCCAACCGCCCGTTCGGCGGCGGTGAAACGCTGCGCCAGCGGGCTGTCGAGCAGTTGACGGGCGCGATCCAATTGCCCCTGATCGATTTTTCCGCTCAAACGTGTGGCCAGATCCCCGCACAGGGCATCGGCGCTAAAGGCCTCGCCCAAGGCCGCCTGCTGCTTGGCATCGAGGCCACGCCGCAACAGGGGTGCGCTTTGCTCGCAAAGCAAATGGATGCCGGACAGTTCGAACACCGCGACGAAGGCGTCGGCTTTAGGCGGGGCGGCGAGCGTCAGGGCGCTCGCGAGTAACAGCGGTAATACGAGGAAAAAACGCATGGCTGGGCTTCCCGGATAACTGTGCCCAGCCTAGCGAACGCGGCGAGTGTCAGCCAGCGCCCTTGTGCAAGCTTGTCTATCAGGCGGCTTTTTTATCGCTGCTTTTCTTTTTCGGCATCAGGTATTTCATCAAACCCTGGAACCACATCACCAAGGCCGGGTTGCCCTGGATCTCGATCTCTTTGTTCTGGATACCCTGCATAAAGGCCAGTTGCTTGTTCTTCGCGCTCATGGTGGCGAAACCGTAGGCGCCGTCCTTGAAGCCGATGGCGAAGGCCGGCTCGCTGGCCGGGCCGCGTTTGCTGACGATGCGCTGGTCTTTGACGATGAAATGGCGGGCGATCTTGCCATCGAGCGTGTGCAGCTGGAAGGTCATGTCGCGGTCGACCAGCTGTTGCTGGAAAGCGGGGTTTTCGCGGCTGGCTTTGGCCATCAGGCGACCCAGCATCCACAGGAGAAAACGAAATTTCATGCGCATGGCCTCAGGGGAATTAAAACGGCGGCGCATTGTAGCGAGTTGTGACGGAGGCCACAGCCAACCTAAGGGATGGTCGGCACGGGCGGTGGGGGCGCCCGGAGTTCGGGTGGCGTGTATGGCTAGTGCAATTAGTCAACTTCGGCGCTCGAAACCGATTCAGCAATGCTATTCGGAACTTCTACTATCCGAACCTGAGTAAACCGACTAGCCGTACAGGCCACCAACGGCTCCGGGCGGATCACTCAGTTAACGGCGTCTTTCAGGGATTTACCCGGTTTGAAGGCGACCGTGTTACTGGCTTTGATCTTCACCGGCTCGCCGGTTTGCGGGTTTTTGCCGGTACGGGCACCTCGGTGACGTTGAACGAAAGTGCCGAAGCCCACGAGCGTCACACTGTCCTTGCGGTTCAGTGCACCAGTGATTTCTTCGAGCACGGCGTTGAGTACGCGATTAGCCTGATCTTTGGTCAGATCTGCCTTATCGGCAATGGCGGCGGCGAGTTCCGGTTTACGCATAAATGCCTCTTTGACGGTTTTTGTTGTTGTATCCGTGCTGCTCGTTCAAGAACAGCGCCCAAGGCGCTGCAACAGCTCTGCGCTGCGGCAGACCCCATGGAGAATGGCATGTGGCGTGGAGCTGCGCCAGTCTTGGCCGACAGTTTAATTGGGCAATTTTGCGACATATCAGACATAACATCTGTCATTTACGCCAATAATGCGGGGAGTTCCTTATTTAGGCCGAACTTCTCCTGCACCGCAGTGCCGGTCAGGGCGTAGCCCAGCAGCGCACCGTCAGCGTCGTGACAAAGCGCTTTGATATCGCCGCCGCTGCCGTAAACCGTCCACTCGCCGCTCGAACCGCGCGGCGGCGGCGATACGACCAACGGACAGGCCGGGGTTTTCACCGTCACCGGCATGGGCCCGTAGCCGACCGCGGTCGGCTCGCCGGCCAGGGTTTTCGCCAGAGCCCGCGCGCAACTCATCAGCGGCATGACATAGAGCAGACTGAGGCCGTCGACCTCCGCGCAGTCGCCCAGGGCATAGATATTGGCGTGGGAGCTGCGCAATTCGCGGTCGACCATCACCCCGCGGTTGACCGCCAGGCCCGCGGCGGTGGCGAGATCGATGCGCGGGCGCAGGCCGATCGCCGACAACACCAGGTCGCAGGCGATCAGCGTGCCATCCGATAGCTGCGCGCGCAGGCCGTCGCCCACATGTTCGAGGCTGGTCAGCACCGGCCCCAGGTGGAAACGCGCACCCAGGCTTTCCAGCCCGGCCTGCAATGCGGATGCAACGGCGGGGGGCAGCAGGGCGGGCATCAGCTGTTCGCAGGGTGCGACCAGTTCGACCTGGTAACCACCCAGGCTGAGGTCGTTGGCGAATTCGCAACCGATCAAGCCGACCCCGAGGATCAGCACCCGACGCTTGCCGGCGGCCGCCGCACGAAAGCGTGCGTAGTCTTCCAGGTCGTTGATCGACAAGATGGTGTCGGCGGCATCGCCGGCGACCGGCACGCGGATCGTCTCAGCGCCCCAGGCCAGGATCAGGTCGCGATAAGGCACCGCCTCTTCGCCGATCCACAGCTGCTTGTGGCCGGGATCGATGCCGCTGATGAGGGTGTGAGTGCGAATCTCCGCCTTCAGCTGTTCGGCCATGGCGCCCGGCTCGGCCATGCTCAGGGCATCCGCATCCTTGTCTTTGGCGAAACCGGTGGAGAGCATCGGTTTGGAATAGGAACGCCCGTCGTCGGCGCTGATCAGCAGCAACGGGGTGTCGCCGTCCAGCTTGCGGAACTCGCGCGCCAGGTTGTAACCGGCCAGGCCGGTGCCGATTATCACGACAGGTGCGGATAGCGGGGCAGTCATCTTTCACTCCCAGGAATGGCGGCACGGCGCCGTGGATTTTGCCTGACGATTCAGGCGCGCTCGGGAATGGCGAGGGGGCGGGCGGCTGGATCGGCGAGCATCAGGACATTCAAACGATCTCGATCATCTCGAAGTCGACTTTGCCTACGCCGCAATCCGGGCACAACCAATCGGCGGGAATATCTTCCCAACGCGTACCGGGGGCGATGCCTTCGTCGGGCAGACCAAGGGCCTCGTCATAGATGAAACCGCATACCACACACTGCCACTTACGCATGCGTCCCCCGCTCACATTCGGCCAGACCGCGCCGCGGGCGCCGCTGGCGGGTTGCGATCAGCCGATTTCGATCATCTCGAAATCCAATTTACCGACTCCGCAGTCAGGGCACAGCCAGTCTTGCGGAACATCCTGCCAGAGGGTTCCGGCGGCGATGCCTTCGTCGGGCCAGCCCAGGCTTTCATCGTAGACCAGCCCACAGACCACACATTGCCACTTTTTCATAACGACCTCGGATGAATCCCATAGAGAGTGCGCCGGGCAAACTACCGTAAATGCGCAGGGGCGCCAAGCCGCGCGGCGACGAACGCGCCGGACCTGATCCGCGCGAACGACCATGCTAGACTCGCGCGCTCGACTCAAGCGACGACCTCTCCGTGCCCCACGCCGCCCTCGCCCATCCGCCGCGCTGGTTCAGCGCCAGCCAATTGCACCCGGCCCCCGCTGCCGGGGTGCGCGACTGGCTGTTCAACGAGGATTCACTGACCCGCCGGCTGAGCGCCTTGTCCAACGACGGTTTCAGCGTCACCCCGCTGGTCGAAGGCTGGCAACGCTTGCGCAACGATGAGTGCGCTGCGCTCGGGGTGGTCGACGGCAGTCAGGGCTGGGTGCGCGAGGTCTACCTGCGCGGCTGCGGCACGCCCTGGGTATTCGCCCGCAGCGTGGCGGCACGCAGCGCCCTGGAAGGCTCCGGCCTGGAACTCGCGCAGCTCGGCAGCCGCTCGCTCGGCGAATTGCTGTTCAGCGACCGCGCCTTCGACCGCGGCCCGCTACAGGCTTGTCGCTACCCGGCCGCCTGGCTGCCCGACGAGACGCGCGCCGAACGCCTATGGGCGCGCCGCTCCTGTTTTAGCCGCGGCCCCTTGGGCGTGCTGGTGGCCGAGGTGTTTCTGCCCGAGTTCTGGCGGGCGGCCGGGGTCGATACGTAGGGTGGATCACGCTCTATCGATCCACCAAGGCGAGCAGAACGGTGGATGAAAACGGCGTCAGCTACGCGCCCCGATCCACCCTACGCGGCCATCGCCCGTATAATCCCTGCACCCCGCACGGAGACGCGCCTTATGTACACCCGCCTGCTGCACTCGCTCAATCGCCTGCACCCGCGTGCCTGGGACTTCATCCAGTTGATGCGCCTGGACAAGCCGATCGGCATCTACCTGCTGCTGTGGCCGACGCTCTGGGCATTGTGGGTGGCGGCAGAAGGCGTACCGAGCGCGAAGAACCTGTTTATCTTCGTGGTCGGGGTGATTCTGATGCGCGCCGCCGGCTGCGTGATCAACGACTACGCCGACCGTAACTTCGACGGCCACGTCGCTCGCACCCGGGCGCGGCCGCTGGCCAGCGGCAAGGTCCAGCCGCGCGAGGCGCTGATCCTGTTCGCCGTGCTGGTGGCGCTGGCCTTTGTCCTGGTGCTGTTCACCAATGCCACGACCATCTGGCTGTCGTTCGGCGGTCTGGCGCTGGCGGCCACCTACCCCTTTATGAAGCGCTACACCTTCTACCCGCAGGTGGTGCTGGGCGCGGCCTTCTCCTGGGGCATGCCGATGGCCTTCACCGCCGAGACCGGCAGCGTGCCGCCGGAAGCCTGGCTGCTGTATATCGCCAACCTGCTGTGGACGGTGGCCTACGACACCTACTACGCCATGGCCGACCGCGAAGACGACCTGAAAATCGGGGTGAAATCCACCGCCATCCTGTTCGGCGACGCCGACCGCCTGATCATCGTGATCCTCCAGGGCTTGGCGCTGCTGTGCCTGCTGTTGGCCGGCGCGCGCTTCGAACTGGGCATCTATTTCCACCTCGGCCTGCTGGTGGCCGCGGGTTGTTT
>CBIHQF010000061.1:0-11712 GCA_966211665.1 uncultured Pseudomonas sp.
CGATCGACGATATCTTCGACACCATGCAGGTCTACCTCGGCTCGCTGTACGCCAACGACTTCAACCGCTTCGGCCGCACCTACCAGGTCAATGTGCAGGCCGAGCAGAAGTTTCGTCTGGAACCCGAGCAGATCGGCCAGCTCAAGGTGCGCAACAAGCGCGGCGAGATGATTCCGTTGTCGACTTTCGTCAAGGTCAGCGACAGCGCCGGCCCGGATCGGGTGATGCACTACAACGGCTTCCTCACCGCCGAAATCAACGGCGGCGCGGCGCCCGGCTACAGCTCCGGCCAGGCCGAGGCGGCGATGGAGAAACTGCTGCAGGACGAGCTGCCGAACGGCATGAGCTACGAATGGACCGATCTGACCTACCAGCAGATCCTTGCCGGTAACAGCGCGATCTTCGTCTTCCCGCTCTGCGTGCTGCTGGCCTTTCTGGTGCTGGCCGCCCAGTACGAAAGCTGGAGCCTGCCGCTGGCGGTGATCCTGATCGTGCCGGCCGTGCTGTTCTCCGCCATCGTCGGGGTGATCCTCACCGGCGGCGACAACAACATCTTCACCCAGATCGGCCTGATCGTACTGGTGGGGCTGGCGTGCAAGAACGCCATCCTGATCGTCGAATTCGCCAAGGAGAAACAGGAAGAAGGCAAGGACCGCGTCGCGGCGGTACTGGAAGCCTGCCGCCTGCGCCTGCGGCCGATCCTGATGACCAGCTTCGCCTTCATCATGGGCGTGGTGCCGCTGGTGATTTCCTCCGGCGCCGGCGCGGAAATGCGCCACGCCATGGGTGTCGCGGTGTTCAGCGGCATGCTCGGGGTGACCTTCTTCGGCCTGCTGTTGACCCCGGTGTTCTATGTGCTGATCCGCGCCTTCGTCGAGAAACGCGAAGCGCAAAAAGCCCTGCGTTTGCAGGAGGTGCAGGCATGAAAACATTAGCGCCCGCACTACTGATCCTGACGTCAGTCTTGACACTTGGGGCCTGCGCCGTCGGCCCCGACTACCGGACGCCGGCAACCGCGCCGGCGCAACTGAGCGGCGCCGAAGCCGACACCTACGACCGCTCGCGTTTCGAGGCGCTCTGGTGGCGGCAGTTCGACGACCCGACCCTGAACCGCCTGGTTCAGCAGTCGCTCGACGGCAACCGCCAACTGCGCGTGGCCTTCGCCCGCCTGCGCGCCGCCCGGGCGATCCGCGACGACGTCGCCAACGACCGCCTGCCGACCGTCACCAGCCGCGCCAGCGGCGAGTTCGGCAAGGCCCAGCAACCGCCGACCAGCGAGCAGCGCATCCGTCAGGAACGCTACGACCTGGGATTGGACATGGCCTGGGAGCTGGACCTGTTCGGCCGCATCCAGCGCCAACTGGAGGCCAGCGACGCGCAGATCGAGGTCGCCGAAGCCGACTACTACCAACTGCAAGTCAGCCTGATCGCCGAGCTGGTGGATGCCTACGGCAACCTGCGCGGCGCGCAATTGCGCGAGCGCATCGCCCTGCAGAACCTGGAAAACCAGCAGGAATCGCGGGCCATCACCGAGCGATTGCGCGAAGCCGGCGTCGGCAGCGAGCTGGATGTGCTGCGCGCCGACGCCCGTCTGGCCGCCACCGAAGCCAGCCTGCCGCAGTTGCAGGCGCAGCAGCAACGGGCGAAACACCGCATCGCCACCCTACTCGGCCAGCGCCCGGAACAGCTCGACGTGGATTTGTCCGCCCAACCGTTGCCGGCGATCGCCAAGGCCCTGCCGATCGGCGACCCGGCCGAATTGCTACGGCGCCGACCGGACGTGCGCGCCGCCGAACGCCAGTTGGCGGCGGCGACCGCGAATATCGGCGTGGCCACCGCGGATCTGTTTCCGCGAGTCAGCCTCAGCGGCTTTCTCGGCTTCGCCGCCGGACGCGGCTCGCAGCTCGGTTCGTCGGCCGCCCGCGCCTGGAGCCTGGCGCCGAGCATCACCTGGGCGGCGTTCGACCTGGGCAGCGTGCGTGCCCGTTTACGCGGCGCCGAAGCCGAGGCCGAAGGCGCGTTGGCCAACTATGAACAGGAGATTTTGCTGGCCCTGGAAGAATCGGCCAACGCCTTCAGCGACTATGCCAAGAACCAGCAACGCCTGCTCGCCCTGCTGCGCCAATCCGAAGCCAGCCGCGCCGCCGCCGAACAAGCCAGGGTGCGCTACCGCGAAGGCGAAGTGGACTTCCTGGTGCTGCTCGACGCCGAGCGCGAACGCCTCGCCGCCGAAGACGCCCAGGCCCTGGCCGAGGTCGAGCTGTATCGCGGCATAGTCGCCATTTACAAGGCGCTGGGCGGCGGTTGGCAGCCAAGCGCGTAATCTTTCCGACTCCTCGGTTGGCTTGACCAGCCCCTTCCCAGCCCACGGCATCAGCTCCTTGCCGTGGGCTTTTTTTGGGCTCTATACCCGCTATGTGTTGCAGTGTGTGGGCCGGCTAAGCAATGTTTGGGAACTGCAATTCGGGTGGGTTAGGCGCATGACCACAGGCTATCTGTCGATGCTTGATCGGTTGCGCCGTAACCCACCAGCGGGGTCAGGCCGAACACCGCTTGGTGGGTTACGTGGCGCACATATCCCGCAGTTGCTTCGACAACCCGATTTCGCGCCACTAACCCACCAAAAGCCGCCTGCAACACATGATTGGGACAGAGCCTTTTTTTGCCTTTTTGAACACCTGCGCTCAGGGCGACTTGGTCGGCTGGTCCGGTTGTTCGTCGAGATCGCCGCCGAAGGAGTCGTCGGCGCCCTGCGCTGCTGCGGCGGCATAGGCGGGATCGACGTCATAGGCACCGCCCGGCACCTGCGCGCCGTCCTTGAACGCTTCACGATTTCGTTCGATGGCTTTTTTTACCGCCTGCGGGCTGTCTTTCAGCGCTTTATCGGGACGTTCTTCGGTCTTTTGCAGTGAGTGATTTTTTCGACTCATGATGGCAACCTCCAAATCGATCTGTGCCCCGGTAGAAAAAAACTCCGGGCAAAAGTGCGGGTAGCTGGATGGGCGGTTGCGGTATCGGGCATGCCTGCGGTCACTGTAGTAGCATCGCGCCTGCTAGTATCAAGGCTGGAAACAGGCCGCTACAGGGGCAGGTATTTGAATATTCGCGGATTTCTACACAGCCTCGGCTGCCTGGTTTTGTTGAGCCTCGGCCTGCCCTCGCTCGTGTTCGCGTCTCATCCTCGAGCCCCTGTTCTGATCGATGCGGATCAATCGATGTTTTCGCTCGATCCCCATATGGCCTACCTGCGCGACCCATCGGGCGAGCTGACGCTGGCGGATGTGCAACAGCTCGGGGAGCGCTTCGTGCCGGCGCATGATCGCCGCGAGCTGCAACTCAGTTATATCGCCGACGAGGTATGGCTCAGGGTCGAGTTGCAATCGGCCGCCACGCAGCCCATCGAGCGCATTCTCGAGCTGGAATATGCCTACCTGGATCGGCTCACGCTCTATCAGGTGCGCGATACGGGCGTCGAGGTTATGCGTGCCGGCGGCACCCTACCGGCTGCCGAGCGCTCGGTGCGTCACCGCCTGCCGATATTCCCGGTGCAGTTGGCACCCGGCGAGCGGGTTACCCTGTATCTGCATGCTCAGTCCCAGGGCAGCATGACGCTCAACAGCAACCTGTGGCCACCCCAGGCATTCTACGAACACAGCGATTTCTCCTACGTGATGATGGCCGCTTACTACGGCATGTTGCTCGCGTTGGGGCTGTACAACCTGCTGCTGTTTTTCTCGATTCGCCAGGCTTCCTACCTGCTGTACGCCTTGTTCGTTTTCAGCTTCGGCACCGCGGTCATTGCCTTCAATGGTATCGGCGCGCTCTACCTGTGGCCCGAGCTGGGCGCTTCGGCTAACCGCATCCTGCCGCTGGGATTCACCATTGCCTCTACCCTGGCGATCATGTTCACCCGCAGTTATCTGGATACAGCGCGCTTTTCGCCACGCTGGAATCGTCTGCTGGGCGTCGGTACCGCCGTTGGCGGGCTGGTGGTGCTGGCAGCGCTGCTTATCCCGTTGCAGCAAGCGCTCTATATGATGTCGCTGTTCGGCATTCTCATTGCATTTCTCTTGATGTTTTGCGGCATCAGCTGCGTGTTGCGGCGGGTGCCCGGCGCACGGATATTCGTCGTCGCCTGGTTGCTGTTGTTGCTGGGCACGACGATGCTGGCGCTGCGTAATCTGGGCCTATTGCCTTCCAACGTCGCCACGCTCTATGGCATTCAGCTAGGTTCGGCGCTGGAGATGCTGTTGCTATCGTTCGGTCTGGCCGCCCGCTTCAACGAGCTCAAACGCCAGAAAGAACTCGCCCAGCAGGAGATGCTGCGCACCCTGCGCGAGCAGGAAAGCATTCTCGAAGAGCGCGTTGCCAGCCGCACCCAACAACTGGCCGAGGCCAATAGCCAACTGGAGAAGATGGCTACCCACGACCCGCTCACCGGGTTGGCCAACCGTAGCGGCTTGGCGCAACACCTGCGCGCGGCCATGCTGCGCGCTACGCGCTGCGAAGAACCCCTGGCCCTGTTGATGATCGATCTGGACGGTTTCAAACCGATCAATGACAACCACGGGCACGAGGTCGGCGATCAAGTGCTCGAGGTCATAGCCCGGCGACTCGTCGAGGTTGCCCGGGGCGACGATTTCGTTGCCCGCCTCGGTGGCGACGAATTTATCGTGGTCGCCGAACGGATCACCGACCAGGCCACCGCCAATGCCTTGGGCGAGCGTCTGCGTCAGGCCATCAGCGCGCCCATCCAGCTCGCCGACAAACAGCTCTCGGTCGGTGCCAGTATCGGCATCAGCCTCAGCGACGGCAAAACACCTGATACCGGCGCATTGCTGCAACAGGCGGATGCGGCCATGTATAGGCAAAAAAAAGCCGGTAAAGTCCCGGTCTGAAGCGAGTTCGATTCGAAGGTTCAGGCACCTGGAAACGAACGTCTGGCGCGCGCCGCAACGGCTATCGACCGCGTTGGCTGTCGAGAATTCTCTAGCATGTTTCGCGCGCCGACCCACCCGCCGCCTGCTGTCTTCAATCTGCTGTAAGGCCCGTACTTGAGCGCCTTAGGAGCTTTCGTGAACTATCTCGAATGCCCGTGCTCACATGGGTTATGTGCACTCAGCAATGGTCTACGCAACCTTATGGACAGCCAAGAGAGCAGCCAGATAGCCGCTCCACTGGCACACCGACTCGGGGACAATGCGGATGCCATGCAGATCGCTGAGGCGATAGTTATCGTGTGGACCGAAATCGATAGCATCCTGGCGCCGATTATCGGGCATGGGGGGGTGATTGCGTTGTGCAAGCGCAGCCTGTATCTCGCCGCCCAACGACATGCCTGCCTGACTGACGCCTATGCAAGCATCCAGTCAGGGGGCGAATTCGCCGATCTGAAGCCCGTTATCGAGCAGCAGACCGGCATTACAGTGACCATTGGCGATGAGGTTTTCCAACTGTTCCAGGGGCTGTTGGTGTCTTTGATCGGCAACTCTCTCACCGAGCGATTGTTGTGCTCAGTGTGGGAAAACGCGTTGGCCGACCCGCCCGCGCAGGAGCCCACGGAATGAAGAAGAAAGTAGCCATCAAGAGTTTGTCTACCGGCATTCCGGGCCTGGATCGAGTGCTGGTCGGTGGGTTTCCGGAATTTTCCTTCAATGTTATCGCCGGCTCCCCCGGCTGCGGTAAGACCACACTGGCGCATCAACTCATGTTCAAAATGGTCGACCATGCCGCTCCAGCGCTGTATTTCACGGTACTGGGCGAGCCCCCGTTGAAAATGCTGCGTCACCAACAGCAGTTCGACTTCTTCGACGAGCAGAAAATCGGCCAGTCGATCCACTTCATCAACATGGCGGAGGAAGCCTCCGGCGGCGACCTTACGGCTGTGCTGCAACGGATCGTCGACGAGGTACGGCTTCATCAGCCCAAGTTGGTATTCGTCGATTCCTTCCCAGCGATGGTGCTCGCCAGCGAGGCGGGGCAACAGTCGCACCATCGTCGGCAGCATTTCATGCAGCAACTCGGGCAACTATTGACCAGTTGGCAGATCACTTCGTTCCTGATCGGCGAGTATTTTAGCGAGGTCGTCACCAAGCCGATGTTCACGGTGGCCGATGGGTTGATCTGGTTGCGCCAGAGCGTGCAGCGCAACTCCATGGTGCGGAAGCTGGAAATCATGAAAATGCGCGGCAAGCCAATCCTGCCGGGATTGCATACTTACCGCATCAGCTCGCATAAAGGCATCGAGGTATTCGCCCCCTCCGATAGCATTGCGTCGCCTCAGGTCATCCGCCCACCCGTTGATTCCCGTCTGGCGATGGGGGTGGCGCATTTGGACGAGATGCTCGGAGGCGGTTTGCCGAGCGGTTATACGCTACTGGTGGTAGGCCCTTCGGGGTCTGGCAAATCGATTCTGTCCACGGCGTTCCTGGCCGAAGGCGTACGTAACGGCGAGACCGCGGTGATTGCGAATTTCGAGCAGAATCCCTATCTGTCGCGCAACCCTGCATTCGTCGACTTGTTGAGCAGTGGTCAGGTTAGCGTGCTGTATAGCCTCGCCCCCGATCTGTCGATCGAGGAGCTTACGCTCAAGCTGGTCGACGAAGTCCGTCGACTCAAGGCGACCCGCGTGGTCATCGATTCGCTATCGGGCTTCGAACTTTCCCTGGCCCCAACCTTCCGCGCGGACTTTCGCGAATCGCTGGCTCGCCTGATCAGGGCCCTGTCCCACATCGGCGTGAGCGTTCTGTTGATCTCCGAACTCGAGGATAGCTATACCGAGCTGCGCTTAAGCCCTCACGACACCGCGTTTCTCGCCGACGCGATCATCATGCAACGCTATATCGAGGTCGAAAGCCGGCTGCTGCGGGTAATGTCGGTAGTCAAGCTGAGAGGCAGCGGGCATTCCAATCAATTGCGTCAGTACGTCATCGACGACGATGGTATTCACATAGGCGGAACATTAGTCGATCAGGAAGGATTGCTGGGTGGCCAGCCAACGGCAAGTACCGGTGACGATTCGGCCTGACGGCGATCGCCCTGGGGAGGCATTGCACTTTGAACAAAAAACGTGGCCGTGGCCCGGGTACGGCCAAAGATCGAGCAGAGTTGAAGCCCGATCAACCGATCGAGTCCGTGTCGCAAAAGAAGTTGGACGAGCTGAAGAAACGCCTGGACGAAAGCCAGCCGTCGCCACTGGTGGAAGCCAACGAGCAGTTGGTGTTCGCCATGCTGCGCACCCAGGTCAAGGCCGAGCGCGCCGAGCGCAAACTGCAGGAAGCCTTGCGTCTGGCTGAGCTGGACGCATTGACGGGCCTGCCGAACCGCGTGCTGTTTTTCGATCGGTTCACCCGCGCGATCGCCAATGCCAAGCGGCATAACCAGCGCTTGGCGCTGCTGTTCCTCGATCTCAACAACTTCAAGCAAATCAACGACACCCTCGGTCATAGCGTGGGCGACGAGGTGCTCAAGCATGCGGCGAGGTGCTTCGTCTCCTCGGTGCGCGAGGCCGATACCGTCAGTCGTCTGGGTGGCGACGAGTTCCTGATCCTGCTCACGGAAGTTACCCAGCCCGCCGATGCGACCTTGATCGCCAGAAAAGTCACGGCGGCGCTCGGCGCGCCGAACCGTATCGGCGAGCACCTGTTGCGCCTGACCACCAGCATCGGCATCAGCATCTATCCCGACGACGGCGCTACCCCCGATGAACTCGTCGAGTGTGCCGATGCCGCCATGTACCGGGCCAAGCGGCACGGGCTCGGTGGTTTCGTATTTCACGGCGATGCGAACGACAGCGAGCCGCACGACCAGCCTTTCAGCTCGCTCAAGCGCCTGGTTACTCACTATGAGTTGTTACAGGCCGAGCATGAGCGGCACAGTTGCGACTTGTTGGAAGCCAACGAGCAGTTGGTCTTGGCCGCCCTGACCGCACAGACCCTGCAAGCCGAGGCGGAACAGGCGGAGCGCCAGCAAAAGGACGCCCTGACCTTGCTCGCCCATGAAGTGCGCACGGCCTTGACGCCGATCCGCATGGTCGCGGAACTGCTAAGCCGCCCCAGCCAACATGTGCCACTGCGCTTGCAACAGGTTTTCGAACGTAAGGTAGGCCATCTGTACCGCGTGCTGGACGACCTGCTGTATATCTCGCGGGCCGGTGTCGCCAAGTTGAAGCTCGAGCGGCAAACCATCGATCTGAACCATATCCTTGGATTGGTGGTGCAAACCTGGCGGCCGGAAATGGACAGTCGGACGCAGCGTTTCGAACTGCGGATGCCGCAGCAGGCGTTGCTGCTGGAAGGCGACCCGATACGGCTGGAACAGATTTTCGACAACCTGCTCGGCAACGCCTGCCAATACACCCCGTCGGGCGGACAGATCGCGCTGACCGCGCAGCGCGAAGGCGATTCCATCGTCATAACGATCAGCGACAGCGGCATCGGCATCGATACCGAACTGTTGCCGAACATCTTCGAGCCGTTCGTGCAGACGCCCGGCGCCATCGACTTCGACAGCGGCGGCTTGGGCATCGGGCTCACGGTGGTGCGCGAACTGGTCCTGGCCCACGGCGGCGAAGTCGCCGCCAGCAGTGCCGGCCCCGGCCTCGGCAGCCAATTCGTGGTCAAACTGCCCCTGCTCGAACCCACTTGAACGACGAAATCCCCCGCATCCATTGCGCCAGGATGGGCGCCGAACCGAGAATGTCCCCCTACGCCGCAATGCCGCTCACTTTTAAGCCAGGCGAACGGCATTTTTTGTAGCCTGGATGAAATCCGGGGAATCCGGTGCACGAAAAACCGTTCCCGGATTGCATCCGGGCTACCAGAGCGGTGCTAGTCGACGTAGGGCGGGTGCAACCCGCCATGCCTTGCATATGCCCTGGCGGGTTTCACCCGCCCTACGAATTCGCAGGCATTGCGCATAAACATAGGATCTACAGAACCATTCGGCTCTTGTAGCCCGGATAGGCTCCACGCCACAGCTATGGCAAGATTCGCCGCTACTTATTCATGGTGCGCTTCGCGGCGCGACTTCTTAGTAGCGCTGTCGGACGGAATAGCGTCGCCGATGGAACGCATGCATCCGGCCTTATCCGGCCGCTCTCGGAGATTTACATGACTCGCCAGACCTCGCTCATACCCCTGCTGTCGCTGATCGCCATCGCCTGTTTCGCCATGCTCGGCGGTGCGCTGCTGTTGCAGCACCTGTCCGGCTGGGAGCCTTGCACCCTGTGCATCCAGATCCGCTTGTGGCTGCTGCTGGGCGGCGTTCTCGCACTGTCGATCATCGCGGCCGAGGCGCTGGGGCAGCGCTGGATCACCCTGATCTTCTGGCCGTTGTTGATCGCCGCGGGAGGAATGGCGGTGTACGACAACACTCATCTGGTGCTGATCGAAACCGGCATCCTGGAAAGCTTCAGCTGCTCGCCCTTCCCGTTCTATGCGTTCTACCTGCCGCTGCACGAATACCTGCCCGAGGTATTTATGAGCGCCGGCGTCTGCGGGCAGAACGATTACGCCATTCTCGGCGTGCCCTTCACCCGCTGGACCCTGTTGAGCGTGGCCCTGCTGTTGGCCTTGATCCTGTTGGGGGCCTGGCGCGCGCTGTTCAAAGCGAAGCGATAAACGCTTCTGCGCTCCGGAATAGCGAACCGCCATGCTCGGATTTCCCCGGATTTCCTCCGGCCTACAGGCAAGCATGCAGCCGTTCTGTGGGAGGCGCGCCCCCGCGGCGAATGCAGCCCGCAGGGCTGTCCGGCTATCGCCCGCCGAAAGCCGAAGCATCGCCCTGGGAAACAAGCGGACTCTCGCTTATAGCGTGCCGCTTTATGGCGGTTTTCCGCCACATGCACAGTCTCGGCTCACGCCGAGTCGCCGTACGCTCTGATCCAGGGCCTGTTCTGGCTCTGGCATAGGCATTGCGTTGAATTCCCCGCACGGCGGCTGTTCGGCCGTAGAAAATCATAAAAACAACGAGGCATCCGCATATGTTCAAGTCGATAGTCGCTATCGCAGCCAGCACCTTGCTGCTGGCTTCTGCCAATAGCCATGGCGCCGATGATCCCCATGGCCCGATCGTGATCAAGTTTTCCCATGTGGTCGCGGACAACACGCCCAAAGGCCAAGGCGCGCTCTTGTTCAAGAAGCTCGTCGAAGAGCGTCTGGACGGTAAGGTCGTAGTCGAGGTCTACCCCAATTCGACGCTCTATGGCGACGCCAACGAACTCGAGGCGCTGGTCAACGACGAGGTGCAATTGCTCGCACCTTCGCTGGCCAAATTCGAGAAATACACCAAGCAATTACAGGTGTTCGATCTACCCTTCCTGTTCGATGACCTGGATGCGGTCAACCGCTTTCAGAAGCGCGCCAAGGGCCGTCAATTGTTGCGCGCCATGGAGGCGCACAACATCGTCGGTCTGGCCTATTGGCATAACGGCATGAAGCAACTGTCGGCGAACCGGCCGTTGCGGTTGCCGGGCGATGCCGCCGGTTTGACGTTCCGCATTCAGCCGTCCAGCGTGCTCGAAGCGCAGTTCACTCAATTGGGCGCGAGCCCCCAGGTGCTGCCCTTCGCCGAAGTGTTCGGCGCGCTTAAAAGCGGCAGTGTCCAGGGCGCGGAAAATCCCTGGTCGAACATCTACAGCAAGCAACTGCATACCGTGCAGCCGTTCATCACGGAAACCAATCACGGCGTGCTCGACTATATGCTGGTGAGCAACCCGCGCTTCTGGTACGCGATCCCCCACCAAACCCGGGTAAAACTCGAGGGCATCGTCGACGATGTCACCTATGAGGTGAATCGCCAGGCCGAGGCCGCGAATCTTGCCGATCGCGCGCGCATCGAACAGGCCGGCAGCAGTCAACTGATCGTCTTGGACGAAGAGCAGCGCAATGCCTGGCGCCAAGCCATGCGACCGGTATGGCAGGAGTTCGAAAGCGTCATAGGTGCGGATGTGATCCAGGCGGCGCAAACGGTCAACCGCAGAAGCCGCAATTGAACGCCAGCCCGCCACGTCAGCGGGGCAATGCTATTCGTGCGCCGCGCCGCTGCGCTACCATCGGCCGCGCGCCTGCAACCGCAGGCGTCATCGTATAAGGACATCCCATGAAGACACTGCTGCTTTGCATGCTGCTGTTAGGCGCGCCCTTGGCTCAGGCCGCCGAGCGCTTGACCGAGGAAAATATCGGCGCCATGTATGCGCAAATGGTCGCCGCCGCTCAAGACAAAGACGTAGAGGGCGTGCTCGAGCATATGAGCGACGAGGTGCGCATCCGCATCCAAGCGCCCAGCGCCATGGGCGGCGATATGGAAATGGATAAACGCCAATACCGCGAACTGCTGACCCAAGGCTGGGACGGCGTCGACGATTACCGTCTGGAAGTGGATATCCAGCAGATCGACATCGCAACTGACGGCCAAAGCGCCAGCGTTCGCGATCTGACCCGCGAAACCCTGCGTATCCAGGGTATCGAGGTCGAGGCCAGCACCCTGGAAACCGCGACGCTGCAATTGCAGGGCGGCGAGGTGAAATTCAGCCGGATAGAGGGTGTTATTCAGCCTTAGCGGTTATCGGTGGCGGGACCGGCCCTCCCCCCCGTCTCCCTCTCCCGAGGGAGGGGGAGTTAAATGCGGCCCGTCCTAGCAGGCTGTTGAAAAACTACCTACGTGGCCGACACGGCGTTAAAAACAGGCTCGGATGCGAGCCCAGTCGGAATG
>CBIHQF010000062.1:0-11692 GCA_966211665.1 uncultured Pseudomonas sp.
AGGATCAGGCTGTAGCGGCAGGCCAATTCGCGGTCGTCGTCGATGATCAGCACCCGGTAGGGCTCGCCCTGCTGCTGGGCGAAGCAGCGTTCCAGGCGGTTCTCCAGTTGGGGAGTGTCCACCGGTTTGACGAAGTAACCCTGGGCGCCGACGCGTACCGCTTCGAGTTGCGTGGCGAAATCGTCGTGGGTGGTGATCACCAGCAGCGGCAGCGAGTGTTCCAGGTGCTTTTGCAGGGCCGCGGCATACTCCAGCCCGGTCTGCTGCTCGTCGGGCAGGTTGACGTCGACGATCAGCGCGTCGGGCGGGCACCCTTGCATGGCGGCGTCGAGGTCGGCGATACGGCTGAAGTGCTCGGCGTGATAGCCGAAGTTGTTCAGCGTCAGGCGCATGTTTTCGCCGATCGCCGCCTGGTCTTCGAGGATATAGATGCGTCGCGCGCTGGCGCCGGACGTCAGTGCTTTCGGCCTCTTCGCCGGCGTTGCGGGTCGATCCGGGGTTTCGCTGTCGAGTTGCAATTGCGCCAATTGCGCAAGGCCGGCACAGAAATCCTCGAGGCTCCGTTGCCCTTGCTGCTGCGCCTGCAGCCAAGCGTCGGCTTGCTGTTCCAGTTCGCGTGCGCGCAGACCGAGTTTGACCAAACCGAAGGTGCCGGCCGCCCCCGCCAGCTTGTGCAACTGATCGCGCAGTTGCAGCACCTGCTTCAGGCGCTCGGCCGATTCGTGGCAGTGCAGCAGGGTCTGGCCGTCCCGCGACAGTTGCGGCAACTCCTGAGCCAGGCGTGCGGCGAAATCTTCGCTGAGTTTGCGTAGATGCTTTTGCAGCTCTTCGCTGATGGCGGCGCCGTCACTCATGCACCCGGCTCCAGATAGTGCGGATCTGGGTGGCCAGCTGCATCGGATCGAAGGGTTTGATGATCACGTCGTGGGCACCCAGCTCGCGATAATGCGCGACTTCCGCGGGTTGCACCTTGGCGGTCATAAAGGCCACGGGCACTTGTCCGATATCGACCAGTTGGCGGATTTTCGCCAGGGTTTGCGGGCCGTCCATATCGGGCATCATCACATCGAGCAGGATGAAGTCGGGGGCGAAGCATTGGATCTGGTCCAATGCTTCCTGACCCGAAGCGCAACTGAGCACGTGAAAACCACCGACCACTTCGAGCGCCACTTTGGCCACCGCTTGGATCGAAAGGTCGTCTTCGACGTGCAGAATGCGGTTCAGTTCAGGCATGGCGTATTCCCGGGGAAAGGTGAATGGCTCAGGAGATGATCGCTGAGTCTAGGGTAGTCAGCTCGAACCAGAATGTCGCGCCCTGGCCGGTAATCGAATCGAAACCGATGCTGCCGCCCATGCGTTCGATGATTTCCTTGCTGATCGCCAAGCCCAGGCCGGTGCCGCCTTTTTGCCGGGTATCGGTGGCGTCGGCCTGGGAAAACTTGCTGAAAATCCGCGACTGAAAGGCTTCCGGCACGCCGGGACCATGGTCACGCACGCTGACCCGGACGCGCTCGCCCAAAGTTTGCAGATCGATTTCCACGATCGCGCCGGATGGCGAAAACTTCGCCGCATTCGACAGCAGGTTGGCCAGCACCTGGGCCAGGCGTTGCCGGTCGACCCGCACCCGCACTTGTGCGGGGTTCGGTTGCAGCAGCAGGCGCACCTGATGTTCGCCGGCGTAGGGCTGGTTCTGCTCGATGGCCTGTTCGACCAAAGGCAGCAGCGCTTCCGGCTGTATGTCGAAGACCATCTTGCCGGCCACCAGTTTTTCCATGTCGAGCAGGTCGTTGATCAGCAGGTTGAGGCGCTGGCTGTTGTCCTGGGCGATCAGCAGCATCTTGCGCATGGCCGCCGGGGGTTCGCCCAGCGCGCCGCCGTTGATCAGACCGAGGGAGCCGGCGATGGCGGTCAGCGGGGTACGCAGTTCATGGCTGACGGTGGAGACGAATTCGTTTTTCATGCGTTCGATGCGCTTGCGCTCGTCGATATTGCGGATCACCGCGATGAAACGCTGCTCGCCCTGGTGGCTGATCTGCGACACCGCAAGTTCGATGGCGAAGATGGTTCCGTTGCTGTGCAGCCCTTCGAGCTCGCGCACCTGGCCGATGATGGCCGAAGGGGCACCGCTGAGGTAGCGCGCGAGGTAGCCATCGTGGGCGGAGCGGTTGGGCTCGGGCATCAGCAGGCTGACGTTGCGCCCGGCCACCTCGGCGTGGCGATAGCCGAACAATTGCTCGGCGGCGCGGTTGAAGGTTTCGATACGGCCTTGCTTGTCGATGGTGATGATGGCGTCGAGGATATTGTCGAGCACGGTGCGCAGGTAATGTTCGCGTTCGCGAATGGCGCGCTCGGTGGCGATGCGCTCGCTGAAATCCTGGATCTGGGCGATGAAGTGCAGGGGCTTGCCGGCACTGTCGCGCAGCAGCGAGACGCTTTGCAGCACCCAGATCACCCGGCCGAGCTTGTCGAGAAAACGTTTTTCGATCTGATAGCCGCTGATCCGTCCGGCCAGCAGGCTGGCCAGATTATCGAGGTCGGCTTCCAGGTCGTCGGCATGGGTGATCTTCTGGAAACTGCTTTGCAACAGTTCGTAGCGGCCGTAGCCGAGCATGCGGCAGAGCTCGTCGTTGACCTCCTGCCAGCGGCCCTCGGGGCTGATCAGCGCCATACCCTGGGGCGCGGTATTGAAGGCGTTGCTGAACAACTCCTGGCTGAGCCTGAGTTCGTCCTCGAATTGTTTGCGTTCGCTGATATCCCAGATGAAACCGTCCAGCCACAGCAGCCGGCCGTTGCTGTCATATTCGCCGCGGCCCTTTTCCCGCACCCAGACGCTGTGGCCGTCGGCGTGGATCAGGCGGTAGGTCAGCTCGTAGCTTTCATGTTTGGCCAGTTGCGCCTGGGTGCGGTAGGTGATGGGCAGATCGTCCGGGTGCACGATGCTGGCGAAGCTGCGTACCCGGTTATCGATGAAGTCGCCGGCCGGATAGCCGGTCAGCGTGGCGACTTCCGCGCTGACGTAGACCATGCTCCAGTCCTGGTCGTCGCGACAGCGATAGACCACCCCGGGCAGGTTGGCGACCATGCCGCGGAAGCGGCTCTCGCTGCGTTGCAGGGCGCGGGTGGCCTGGTGCAGCTCGCTGATATCGGTGGCGATGCCCAGGTAGCCGGCGATCTCGCCGGCGGCGTCGCGGATGGCATTGACCGTCAGGTTGACGGTGCGCTGTTCGCCGTCCTTGCGCACGTAGGTCCATTGGCGGGTTTCCTGCTCGCCGCTGCGCGGGTTGTGGATGAACACCTCGAAACCGGAAACCGGCCGGCCGGCCAAGGCGCTGAGCTCCTCGGCGCGCGCCTGTAGTTCGGCGGGCACGTGCAGCATTTCGGGGCTGCGGCCGAGCAATTCGCTCGCCGAATAGCCGAGCAGGCGTTCGGCGCCCGAGTTGAACAGGTTGATCGAGCCATTGGCGTCGGTGGCGATGATCGACACCCCGGTGGCCGCATCCAGCACCGCCTGGAGGAAGATCCGCGCTTGGCGAATTTCTTCTTCCTGATGCTTGGTATCGCTGATATCGGTATGGGTGCCGTACATCAGCAGCGGCCGACCATCGGCGGTACGGCTTTCCAGGCGCCCGCGATCGTGCACCCAGACCCAATGACCCTGCTTGTGGCGTACCCGTATCTGGCAGTCGTAATAGGCCAGCTTGCCGCGGAAGTGCCGCTTGATCAGCGCCTTGACCGTGGCGATATCCTGCGGATGGACCATCGCCAGCCAGGTGCGGACGTCGAGGGGGGCGAGCTCTTCGAGCGCATAGCCGGTGATCTCCGCCCAGCGCTGATTGAAGACGATGGCGCCGCTGACGACGTTCCATTCCCAGGTGCCGATATGGGTGCCTTCGATGATGCTGGCCAGACGCTGGCGTTGCGACTTGAGCTCGGCCTCGGCCTCGGCCTGTTCGGTGATGTCCTGCACGGTGCCGACCAGGCGCGTCATCCGTCCCTTGTCGTCGGCTTGCAGGCGCGCCAGCGCATGCACCCAGCGCAGCGTACCGTCGCTACGCAGGATGCGATGGGTCACCTGGTATTCGCCACCGTTGCGCACGCGCTGTTCGCAGGCTTCGACCAGCGCCAAGTCATCGGGATGGACGACCTGTTTGAAGCCTTCGATGCTCGGGGTGAACTGCTGCGCGTCGTAACCGAAGATCTCGCACAGGGTGGTCGACCAGAACTGTTCGCCGGTTTCGCTATTGGATTCCCAATGACCGAGGCGGGCGATTTGTTGCGCTTCGTCGAGGCGTTCGAGCAAGGTTTGGCGGGCTTGCTCCTGCTGCTGGCGTTCCAGGGTGGCGCCGACCCAGCGGGCGAACAGTCGCAGGAACTCGCGGTCCGCCTCGTCGAACGGCTGGGCGCGCGCCTCGGCGGCGGCAAAGCACAGGGTGCCGAAGCGCCGGCCGGCAACCCACACGGCGGTGCCGATATAGGTTTCCAGGGCGAACTGGGCATAGCAGGGATGCAGCGCATATTCGCCGGTGCGCATATGGTCGATGGCCAGTACGTCGTGGCTACGCAGGGTCAGGCTGCAGTATGTGTCATCGAGCGGGAAGCACTGGCCATCGCTGAGACCCCGCGGCGACACCTGCACCAGCACGCGGTAGTCGTTGCCTTCGATCTGGCTGATGATCGCGATCGGCACCTGGTAGAAATCGGCGCCCAGTCGCAGTGCCTGGCGCAATTGTTCCTGGCTGCTCAGTTTGGGCAGGGCGGCGATTTCGTTGAGGGCGCGCAACGCCTCCTCGAGGCGCCGTTGTCGGTGTTGCATCGTCTGGTTCAGGGTGTCGCGGCGTAGCGCGATTATCAGCTGGCCGAGGGTGGACAGCAGCGGCTGCAACTGTTCGACCAGCGCCTGGCTATAGCCGTCGGCGCAATTGGCCAGGCCGAGCATGCCGACCAACTCGCCATGGGCGTGGATAGGCAGACCGGCGACGCAGCGTAGCGGCGGATGCCCGGCCGGTAGGCCGCTGCTTGTCGAGGGAGCGTTGCTGAGCAAGGGTTCGCCGCTGCGGATGGCCTGGCCGAATAAGGTATCGAGGTCACGCAGCTCCACGGCGGATTGGCCCTGCTCGACGAAGGCGCGGTTGCTGGCCGCGTCCCATGCCGTGTTACCGATCGCATAGCTGCGCAGGTAGGGCGCGCCTTGCTCGTCGTGCAGCACCTCGCCGATAAAACCGAATTGACTGGCGGTCAGTTCGAGGATGCGTTTGAGCAAGGCATCGAAGGCGATGCGCTGGTTCTGCGCATTGATATAGGCGGCTTGTGCGGCGGCGATCACCGCCAGCAGTTGCCGCGACTGTTCGCTCTGCCGGTGTTTGTCCTGCAGGGTGGCGTGGTGCTGGCGCATCAGCAATTGGCCGCTGTGCCTCGTCGCCAGTAACAACAACACCAGCAGGGCCTCCGCGCCGAGCCACGCCAGCAACCATTTACCCACCAGCCAGCGCTTGTCGCGCTGATGACGGTAGTACAGGTCGCTGATATCGCGCCAGGTCAGTGCCACGGCGGTCGTGCCGGGCGCGCCGCCATCCTCCGGCTGGTAGCTCGGCAGGAGGATCTGATTGAGCAGAAAGGTGCGGCCTTGATCCTCGAGTACCTTGAGGGCGTTGCCTTCGTCGGGGTCGGGCAATAGATGTTTGGCGTACCAGTTTTGCACTTGGGTACGCGAATAGGATTCCAGGTGCCAGTTGGGTGCGCCGCTGCCCAGGCCGCGCAGCAGTTCGCCCCCGGCGGATGCTTGCTGCACGCTGCGCTTGAGTCGCAGGGCGATCCCGGCATCCAACTCGCGGTCCAGTTGTTGCAGCTTGCGCGCTATGTCCATTTGCACTTCGATCGCGCCTATGACGAGTTGGGTGCCGGCATCCGTGCCTTCGACCCGCAGCGGGGCTATCGCGTGCATCGTCAGGCTCATTGCGAGCAGACCGGCTGTGCTTTCCTGCGTGCGCAGCGCATCGAGCAATATGGGGCTCTGCGCGTGGGGCCGATCCCCATACCATTCGGGTTGATGGACCCGCAGCAGCACCTCGGCGGTCGGCGCCAGGTGCACATAGAGGTCGAACGGATAGCTGGTCTGCAAGGCGCGCCAGCGCACGGCCAGGCGGGTGAACAATTGGCTGCGGATCGCGGCCAGGGTCTGCGCGTCGGCATTGCCGCCGATCTGCGAGGCATGGGCCTGACGCACCAGCTCGACCACCCAGGCGTCGGCCGCGATGGTTTGCGCGAGCAACTGCGCTTCTTCTTGCAAGCCGAGTTGCGCGCTTTGCAGAGCCAGCTTCTGCAACTCGTGCTGCTTGGCGATCTGCATCTGCCAGAGCGTCTCGCGCTCGCTCAAGGCAAAGCCGCCCAGGGCGGCGAAGAATAACGCCAAGGCCAGACTGCCGAGCCCGACCAGCCAACGAATCGCGGTGTTTTTTTGCCCAACGATCATCAGGTATAGGAGCCGCTGAGTTGTGGGTTGGCCTGACCGACCAGCTCCGCTGCGGGCTGGGGACGTCCGAAAAGGTAGCCTTGGCCATAGTCGCAGCCCTGCTCGCGCAAGAAGGCCAGTTGCTCCGGCGTTTCGATGCCTTCGGCGAGCACCTTGAGGTTCAGTCTATGGCCCAGCGCGATCACCGCCCGGGTGATCGCGGCATCGTTGCTGTCGCCGGGCAGGCCGCGGACGAAGCTCTGGTCGAGCTTGAGTTTATGCACCGGCAGACGTTTCAGCCGCGCCAACGAGCTATAACCGGTACCGAAGTCGTCGATGGCCAGGTGGATGCCCAGGTCGCGCAGGCGCCCGAGCAGCACCAGGGCGGCATCCGGGTCGTCCATGACCGCGCTTTCGGTGACCTCCAGTTCCAGATGGGCCGGGTCCAGACCGGTATCGGCCAATACCTGGGCCACTTGTCGATCCAGTGTGCCTTTGCCGAACAGGCGGCTGGATACATTCACCGCGACGAAACGCGGCGCGCGGGGCTGGTTTTGCCAGCGCACCATCTGCCAGCAGGACTGCTCGAGTACCCAGGCGTCGATGGCGCCGATCAAACCGCTGTCCTCGGCGATGGGAATGAACTCCCCGGGCGCGATCAGGCCGCGTTGCGGGTGGTGCCAGCGCACCAGCGCCTCTACGCCGATCAGCTCGCCGCTGGCCAGGTCGTGCAGCGGTTGGTAGTAAACCCGTAGTTCCTGGTTCTCCAGCGCATGGTGCAGGGCGCTGATCAGATCGATGCGCAGGCGCGCCGATTCTGTCAGTTCCTGGGTATAGAACGCATAGCCTTCGCGCCCGTTGTTCTTGGCCTTGGACAAGGCCGAGTCGGCATTGCGCATGACCTGCTCCAGGTTCACCGCATCGCCGGGGAACAAGCTGATACCGATGCTGGCGCTCATGAAGAACTCATGCCGGTCGAGGTTGAAGGGCGCCGCCAGACTGTTCAACAGTTGCTGGGCCAGGGTCGCGGCCTGGGTCGCGTTCAGACAGCTCTCGCAGAGCAGGCCGAACTCGTCGCCGCCCAGGCGCGCCAGGGTCATGCCCTCGTTCAGCTGCGTTTTCAGGCGCTCGCCGACGGCCTTGAGCAGCAGATCGCCGATATTGTGGCCGAGGCTTTCGTTGATGTGCTTGAAATGATCCAGGTCGATCAACAGCACCGCGCCTTGCTGTTCGGACTGCGCGCGTTTGAGCGCATTCTCGACGCGCTCGGTGAACAGCAGGCGGTTGGGCAGGTCGCTCAGCGGGTCGTGGTGGGCGAGGTGGTCCAGTTCGTTCTGCGAGCGCTTCAAGGCGCTGATGTCGGAGAACACCGCGACGTAGTGGCTGATTTCGCCCTGTTCGTCGCGAATGGTGCGGATGCACTGCCACTGCGGATAGTTTTCGCCGCTCTTGCGCCGGTTCCAGATTTCCCCGCTCCAGGTGCCGCGGGTTTCCAGGGCGTGCCACATGCGTTGGTAAAACTCGCGATCGTGACGACCCGAACTTAGAAAGCGCGGCTGCATCCCGCGAATTTCCTCGAGGCCGTAGCCGGTGATGCGGGTGAACGCCGGATTGATGTGGACGGTGTTCAGGTCGCGGTCGGTGACCAGCACGCCGTCCTGGGTGGCGTCGAATACAGCCGCGGCCTGGCGGAGGCTGTCTTCGTCGGCGCGGCGTTGGGTGATGTCGCTGGCGGTGCCGATAAAGCGCTCGGGCCGGCCCCGTTCGTCCACTACCAGGCGCCCGCGAGACAGCACCCAGCGGTATTCGCCATCGCCGTGACGCATGCGGTAGGAGGACTGGAACGGGCGTTGATCGGCATTCGCCAGCAATTCGGCGGTATGCTGTTGCACTTGCGCGAGGTCGTCCGGATGCAAATGGCCGAGCCAGCGCTCGCGTGTATCGCCCAGTTCCGCCGCGCTCATCCCGAGCAAGGCGCGGTAGCCCTCGGAAAAAAACACCCGATTGCTCTGCAAGTGCCAATCCCATAAACCTTCCTGGGCGCTTTCCAGGGCCAGGTTGAGGCGCGCTTCGCTGTCGCCCAAGGCCTGGCGCATATCTGCCTGGGTATTCTGGTGGCGCCATAGGACCAGGTACAACAAGGCGCTGCTGAGCAAAACGAAGCCCAGTCCTTTGAACAATTGCAGATGTTCGAACTGTTCGAGGGGTAAATCGAGGGCGGCGAGCAATCGATCACTGAGCAACACCCATAATCCAGCAACCAGCATATAGCTCAAAGTCAGACGCATAGCGCCTTGGCGAATGCTCATGAAGCGTCCTGGCTCCTTGTCGTTTTGCCCGGGTGTCCGTCGGATAGTGCTAGCGGAGGCGCGATAGGCTTTAGTATAGATGCCGCTGCGTTCGATACAGGGATATACGAAAGGCTATCTAGGCTCCGGCGCGGTCGCGATGAAGCGGCAACAGACCCTAGGCTTCCGGTTGGTTGGAGGAAATAGTGCCGAGCAGTCCGCGTCATTCTTAGCAAGAGGCAAACAGCACCATGTGGTACAACGGATTTCTAGATTTATCGATCTGGCAGTTGGTGGCAACGATCCTGGTAATGACGCATGTAACCATCGTCAGCGTGACCGTGTATCTGCACCGCTATTCTGCCCATCGTGCCCTGGAATTGCATCCAGCGCTCAAGCATTTCTTCCGCTTCTGGCTGTGGTTGACCACCGGGCAGAACACCCGCGAGTGGACGGCCATCCACCGCAAGCATCACGCCAAATGCGAAACCATGGACGACCCGCATAGCCCGGTGATCAAGGGGCTGGGCACCGTTTTGCGCACTGGCGCGGAGCTCTATGCCGAAGAGGCGAAAAACCCGGAAACCCTGCGCATCTACGGCAAGAACTGCCCGGACGACTGGATCGAGCGCAACCTCTATTCGCGCTTCACCTTCGGCGGCATCGCCGTGATGGCGGTTATCGACCTGGCGCTGTTCGGCGTGATCGGCATCACCGTCTGGGCGATCCAGATGATGTGGATCCCGGTCTGGGCCGCCGGGGTGATCAACGGTCTCGGCCATGCCGTCGGTTACCGCAACTTCGAGTGCCGCGACGCGGCCACCAATCTGCTGCCCTGGGGCATCCTGATCGGCGGCGAGGAACTGCACAACAACCACCACACCTATCCCAATTCTGCCAAGTTGTCGGTGCGTAAATGGGAATTCGACATGGGTTGGTTCTGGATCAAGCTGTTCAGCTTCTGCGGTCTGGCCAAGGTCCAGCGCGTGGCGCCGATCGCCCATCGCGTCGCCGGCAAGCGCAGCCTGGATATGGACACCGCGATGGCGATTCTCAACAATCGTTTTCAGATCATGGCGCAATACCGCAAGCTGGTGATCGCACCGCTGGTGAAGCAGGAATTGGCGAAGGTCGATATCTCGATGCGTCACCAGTTCCACCGCGCCAAGCGCCTGCTGGCCCGCGAGCCGAGCCTGCTGCAGGACAACCAGCAACAGCGTATCGATGCCATGCTGGCGCAGAGTCAGGCGCTCAAGGTGATCTACGAGAAGCGTCTGGCGTTGCAACAGATCTGGGTGAAGACCAGCGCCAACGGCCACGACATGCTCGAAGCCATCAAGCAATGGGTGCATGAGGCCGAAGTCAGCGGTATCCAATCGCTGCGCGACTTCGCCGAGCAGTTGAAAACCTACTCGCTACGCCCCGCGGCCATGGCCTGATCGCCGCGACTCGTCGCACATGAAAAAGCCGCGCCTGATTCGCAAGGAACAGGGCGCGGCTTTTTTATGGAGCAAACGTCAGACGCTGAGAATCCAGTCGTAATCGACCATCAAGGGCGCATGCTGCGAGAAGCGCGGTTGCCGCGGCATGCGCGCACTGCGCACGCTGCGACGCATGCCGGGCGTCAGCAACTGGTAATCGAAGCGATAACCCAGGTTGAGCAACTCGGCCTGCTCGCTGTCCGGCCACCAACTGAACTGCTCGCCTTCGCGGCTGACTTCACGCAGGGCATCGACGTAACCCATGGTGCCGATCACTTCGTCCAGCCACGCCCGCTCGGGTGCGAGGAAACCGGGCGACTGCTGGCAATCGCGCCAATTCTTCACATCCTGCTTCTGGTGCGCCACGTAGAGCGAACCGCAATAGATGTATTCGCGACGCTTGCGCCGCTGTTTGTCCAAATAGTGGGTGAAGTCGTCCATGAATTTGAATTTCTGATTCAAACTCTCGTCACCGCTCTGCCCGGATGGCAACAGCAGCGTGGCAATACTCACCTTGTCGAAATCGGCCTGCAGGTAGCGCCCATAGCGATCGGCCGTTTCAAAGCCGAGTCCACTGATTACCGCCTTGGGTTGCAGCCGCGAATAGAGGGCCACGCCACCTTGGCTTGGCACTTCAGCATCACAGGCATAGAGGAAATAGCCATCCAACTGGAGGGCTTGGTCGTCCAAATCAAAGGCGGAGGCGCGGGTGTCTTGCAGGCAAATCACGTCGGCATTCTGTGCTTGCAGCCAACTGAGCAAACCGCGCTCGACTGCAGCCTGAATGCCATTCACGTTCACACTGATGATCCGCATAAATGGCCCCCAAAAACACGTGCGTGTATGATACCCGAGCTGGTCTACATTAGCGAAATTGCTAGGCTCTGTGGGCTCAGATTGTCGACCGCGACGCGTTCAGGTTGAGTGAAAAGCATACAGGGGCGTGAAGTTCGGCGCGCAGACGAGCCTGGTTATGCGCTTCGCGGCCCGTATCTCCGCTCAACAGAGCCTACCTTCCATGCTGTCCGGGGCTTTTCATGCAAGCGTATCAACGCGAATTCATCCGTTTTGCCATCGAACGCGGCGTGCTGCGTTTCGGCGAGTTCACTCTCAAGTCGGGGCGTACCAGCCCGTATTTCTTCAACGCGGGGTTGTTCGACAGCGGTTTGGCGCTGGCCCAGCTCGGGCGCTTCTACGCCGCGGCGGTGGTCGACAGCGGTATCGACTTCGATGTGCTGTTCGGCCCGGCCTACAAGGGTATTCCGCTGGCGGCCACCACCGCGGTGGCGCTGGCCGAGCACCATCAGCGCGATATGCCCTGGTGTTTCAACCGCAAGGAAGCCAAGGATCATGGCGAAGGCGGTACCCTGGTCGGCGCGCCATTGGCCGGACGGGTGTTGATCGTCGACGACGTGATCACCGCGGGTACGGCGATCCGCGAAGTCATGCAGATCATCCAGGCGCAAGGCGCGCAG
>CBIHQF010000063.1:0-11655 GCA_966211665.1 uncultured Pseudomonas sp.
TCGACGAGATCACCCATGCGGGGGCGCAGATCGGCAAGCGTGCCCAGGAGGTCAAGCAACTGGTCAACACCCTGACCGCGCAAGGTCGCACGGAAACCCGCAACCACAGCCAGGTTTATCGGCCCTGGGGCGCTTACGACTCGGTGGATATCGGCTCGCGCTTCCAGGTCAAGCGCATCTCGGTCAAACCCGGCGCGCAGCTCTCGCTGCAAATGCACCATCACCGCGCCGAACACTGGATCGTGGTCTCGGGCACCGCACGGGTGACCTGCGACGACAAGACGTTTCTGCTCACCGAAAACCAGTCGACCTATATCCCCATCGCCGCGGTGCATCGCCTCGCCAACCCGGGAAGGATCCCCCTGGAAATCATCGAGGTGCAGTCCGGCAGCTATCTCGGCGAAGACGACATCCAGCGACTGGAGGATGCCTACGGACGTACCGGTGAACAACAACGCGGGAACGCCGCCCCCATGCTGATCAAATCTTGACCTGCCGCGTTGCCTGCGGGCAACGCGGCCAGAACAGCGACCAGCGCCGCACAACGGCGCCAAGCCCAGCGCAAGGAAGCCTCGATCGTACGCTTCAGCAGACCTCCGCGATTGGGGAACAACATTGGATAAGCCTCTCGGGACGAGAGGCACGGCTATGAGTATCGGAATGGGACGACCTATGAACAGCGGTGCACGTCGGCCAGAAGGCGCGTGGTGGCGGCAGTTTCTGCCCACCTCCCTGTGCGCCATCGAGGAGCCCGGCAATCATGCATAAATCGGCGAGGCTAGACACGGCTCAACGACGCCACGACTTCTGCATGCGCTTGTTCGGCTGGAGCCTGCTATTCACCTGCCTGGTCCTGTTCGGCGAGTTGCTCGACCCGGCGCTGTTCGACCCGCAGCACCAGAAATTCGTGTTTCTGGTCGGCGTCCTCGGTGCCTGGCGGTACGGCAACGCCATCAACCACTATCTGCGCGGCATGTATTTCCTGCACTGGCGCTTTCCGGCGATGCGCAAGGCCGTGGAACGTCTGGGACCCGCAGCCCTGCCCTCGCAGCTGTTCATGGTGGTCACCAGTTTCCGCATCCCTTCGCAGACCACCTTCAATGTTTACCAATCGGTGTTCCAGGAAATCCAGCGCCTGCCGGCACCCTGCACGGTGATCGCCTCGATCGTCGAAAAGGGCGACGAGGATTTGATCAAGCAGATCATGCGCCGCGAGGTGCGCGAGCGCCGCGATATCAAGCTGGTGATCGTGCGCGCCCGCGGCACCGGCAAACGCGACGGCCTGGCCCATGCCTTCCGCGCGCTATCTCGGCAGATGCCGAACAGCGACGCGGTGGTCGGGGTGGTCGACGGCGACACCATGCTGCTGCCCCACTGCGTGGAAAACGCGGTGAAGTTCTTCGCCTACCTGCCCAATGTCGGCGGCATCACCACCAACGAATTCTGCCAGGTCGAGGGCGGCAAGCTGATCCGCGAATGGCACGCGCTGCGCTTCGTCCAGCGCCATATCAATATGTGCTCGATGGCCCTGTCGCGGCGCGTGCTGACCATGACCGGGCGGCTGTCGTTCTTTCGCGCCGGCGTGGTGACCGATCCGGCTTTCATCAAGGATGTCGAAGCCGACTTCCTGCAGCACTGGCGGCTCGGGCGCTTCCAGTTCCTCACCGGCGACGACAAATCTTCCTGGTTCAGCCTGATGCGCGCCGGCTGGGACACCTTCTACGTACCCGACAGCAACACCCTCACGGTCGAGCATCCGCCGGACAGCAACTTCCTGCGCGCCACCCGCCAACTGATGTTCCGCTGGTACGGCAATTCGCTGCGCCAGAACTTTCGCGCCACCCGCCTACTCGGCTTCCGTCAATTGGGATTGTTCACCATGTATGTGCTGTATGACCAACGCGTGTCGATGTGGACCAGCCTGCTCGGCCTGACCGCGTCGCTGATCGGCGCCATGCTGTTCGGCGCGCAGATCCTGCTCGCCTATCTGTTCTGGGTGCTGCTCTCGCGGACCCTGGTGACGCTGTCGATGCTGCTCAGCAAGCACCGTGTCGATCCGCTCTACCCGCTGGTTCTCTATTACAACCAGATCCTCGGTTCGCTAATGAAGGTCTACGCCCTGTTCCATATGGACCAACAGAGCTGGACCCGGCAGAAGACCACCCTGAGCGGCGGCGCCGCCGGGCTCGATCTGGCGCTCAACCGTTGGACGTCGAAAGCCATGTTGGCATCGGCCGTTTCACTATTTTTCGGCGTAGTCGCCCTGCTGCTGCAAGCCACCCAATCTTAAGTCGCGAGGCGAACACCCATGAACACCATCAGTAACCTGTCCGCCAATATGGTCCACGAAGCGGTCGACGAGCGTCAGCACGTGCGCACCAAGATACCCGCCAAGGTCACCCTGAGCGGCGGCATCGCGCCTGTGGAATGCCAGATAGAGAACATTTCCCTCGGCGGCGCCGGCCTGCACTGCGAGCAAACGTTCAAGCTCGGCAGTCTGCTGTTCGCCTCCATCCATCTGCGCATGAACGCCATCGTTCTGAACATCGACGCCAGGGTCAAAGTGGTGTCCAAGCACGAAGGGCTGCTGGGCATCGAGTTCATCGAACTCGACGAGCAGAAGCGCGACATCCTGCGCTATATCATCAGCGCCTATATGTCCGGGGAAATCGCCGATATCAATGGCCTGTTGCATGTACTGCAGCGGGAAAACCACATCAAGCAACGTAAACAGAAATTCGGCAGCCCGCGCGGCGGCTGGGAACGCTTGCGCGCCGGCCTCGGCAGCCTGCTGTTCCTCTGCGCCGGCATGTGCCTGGCCGGCCTGCTGTTCTACAAACTGTACCTGCTGTTTTTCCATGTGGCGGCGACTCAGGCGCTGGTCAGCACCAACGCTTACGTGGTCAGCATGCCGGAGAACGGCTACGTCAAGCTGCTGGTCGAACCCAATCAGCGGGTGCCCGCGGGCCAGCCGATCGCCAGCGTATCGACGCAACTGGCCACCAGCATCAACACCCCGGCGGATCTCGAAGCTTTGGTGCGCCTCGCACCGGCCGATAGCCAGGCGCTGCTCGGCCGCTCGCTGGTCGAAACGGTGATCGCCAGCCCGTGCGACTGCGAAGTGTATTTTCCCGGCAAACGCCGGGACGGTTACGCCTACAAGTTCGACGAACTGGCGCACCTGCTGCCGGTCGACGAGGACCTGTTCGTCAAGGCCAGTTTCCCCTTCGAACGGCTCAAGGATGTCAGCCGGGTTTCCTCGGTCGAACTCAGCCTGTTCGGCAGCGATTCGACCATCGGCGGCACTGTGGTCGACTCGGCGCTCGACACCCTCAACCAGGCTCTGGAGCTGACCATCCGGCCCGACCAGCCGTTGCCCCGCGAGACCTACCGCAAACCGCTGGCGGTGGATGTGTACCTCGGCCTGCCGTTCGCCACCGCGCGGCTCGGCAATCTGTAGGAGCGCACCATGCAACAGCTGAAGCCGCTCCTCCCGCGGCTCTGCGCGGGCGTCCTGGTAGCGCTGCTGACGGCGGTCGCGGCGCAAGCCGAGAGCCTCGCGCAGATCCGTTATCGGCTCCACCAGGACCCGCACGCCGTGGTCGAACCGCAGTTGCGCGCCCTCGCCGAACGCGGCGAACGCGGTGCGCAACTGCTGCTCGCCAACCACCTGTCCGGCTCCGCCGATGCGCAGCGCGTGCAGGAAGCCATCGCGTTGTACCAGGGCGTTTTCGATCAGGGCCGTGGCGAGCTCGGCGCGCTGAGCAGCCTGGCGGCTTTGGTCGACGGCAATATCCACTACCGCGCGCGCTATCGGGCATTTTTCCAGGAGGCGGTACGGCGCTACCCGCAGCAGCGCGATCTCACCACCTTGTCGACCACCCTGGAGGTGTTCCTGGTTTACCCCGAGGATTTCCGGGCCGAGCGCGTCGGAACCCTGATCGCGCTGTACCGGCGCGCCTGCGTCGAGGATTGCCGCGACCTCACCTACCTCGGCGCACTGGCCGAGCAGCAGGGCCAGCAGGCCAAGGCGGAGCGCTATTACCGCCGCGCCGTACTGATCGATGCGCGCGCCGTGGAGCGCTATTACCGGGTTCTCGGCGAGCACCAGGACGAGCTGTTCCCGGTGTTCGCCAAGAGCCTGCGCGAGCGCATGGGCGAACTGCCGCTGCCGGTGGTGCAGGGCATCGGCAGCCTGCTCAGCGGCATCGCCGGCGAGCAGGAAAACAACGATGCCCTGACCTGGCTGAACTATGCCAGCGAACGCGGCTCGGTGGCCGCGATGCAATCCAAAGCCAGCTACATGATGTCCCTGGCCGAGCAGTATCAACCGGCCGAGGTGTTCGCCCTGATCGACCGCATCGAGGCGCTGCAATCGCAGCAGGGCCGGGCACTGCGGGCCTCGGCCTACCTGGTGCGCAATTGGCCGACGCTGGATCCGTTCAAGGCCCATGAACTGATCCTCGGCCTGCTCGCCGAGGGCTACCAGAACGCTTACCTCAACCTCGGCGAACTGCACAGCATGGGCGGCCTCGACGAAGTCGATCAGCGCCAGGCGATCGAGGCCTACCGGCAGCTCACCGAGAAAGGCTTCGCCTCGGCCTTTTACCGCATCGCCACCCTTTATGCCCACGGCAAGGGCATCTGCAACGACAAAGCCAAGGCTTATGCCTACGCGCGCATCGCCGTGGACTACGGCGAGCTGGGCGCGCGCAAGTTTCTCAGCGAGCTGAAAAGCGAAATCAGTCCCGAAGAGCTGGCCAACGCCGAGCACGCCCGTGAAGACATTTTGAAAACCGTGAAAATCTAGCGATGGGGACCATTCATATGCCGATCAGCCATAAGCCAAGCAGCCGTATACCAAGCAAAACCGGCAAGGGAACTGCGCGCTACCTGGGCCTGGCCCTGGTGATGGGCGGCGCACTGGCCCAGGCGCAGGAGGCCGAGGAGCCGACGGCGACCGATGCCGATAACGGCGCCCCTGCCGCGGCGCAAACCGTGGCGGCGGACACCCTGGAAATCCACCATAAATTCAGCGTGCAAGGCGGCTACGGCCCTAAAGACTCGACCCTCGGCGAGGATTACGAGCCCTTCTATGGCGTGCGCTACGAGCCTTCGCTGTCGTGGGTCGGCCCGCAAGCCGAATGGCCCGTCTGGCAGGGCTTCGCCCGCGCCTGGTTGAACTACAGCTCGAGCCAGGCCAGCACCCCGTTCCAGGAGCAGAACCCGTCCCGCGAGCTGCCCGATGTCGAACATGCCAACGCCGAATTGCGCGAGTTCTACCTCAAGCGCAACCTGCTCGGCGGCGACCCGCGTTTCTCCCTCGGCCTCGGCCGCCAGCGTTATGCCGACTACTACGGCATCTGGTGGGACGACAGCCTGGAATCCCTGCGCTTCAACTACCTCGACGACTTCGCCAGCGGCTTTTTCGCCGTGGGCCAGCGCTTCCAGCACTACAACACCGATGCCAACAGCCTCGAGGAGGACACCCGCTCGATCGCCTACGGCCTCGGCGAATACAGCTGGCGCTGGCACCCGCAACACTGGGCCGGCCTGCGCCTGCTGTTGGAATACGACCATTCCGGCGCCGATGTGGACGACCCCCGCGACTTCAAGGGCGGGCGCGCCGGCCTGTTCGCCTATGGCGACGCGCTGCGCTGGGGCGTGATCAGCGACTACCGGATGGAACTGGTGGCGCTCGAGGGGCGTGTCGAAACCATCGACAGCGCAGCTGTCGAAGAGCGCCGCAACAGCAGCGGCTGGGCCTTCGTCGGCGATATCGGCAAGCGCTTCGACGATTGGCCGTGGCAACCGCGCTTCGCCCTGCGCGGCGGCATCACCGATAAACCGGGCAACGAGTTCGAAGGCTTCGGCTTCAACGACCTGCAATCCGACCGGGTCAGTGGTCGGGAGACCTATTCCAGCGGTCTGCTCGGTTCGTTCATCGGCATCAATCTGCGCAATCTGGCGTTCTACGGCCTCGCCGTGGAGACCCGGCCGCTGCCCAGGCATTACTTCGACATACGCGTCTCCGACCTGTATTTGCGCGATGGCGAAGGCGAACTGCCGCTACGGGTCTCGCCCGAACTGCTCGCCGCCACCGGCGCCACCACCGGCGACGAGGCGCTCGGCCAGGTGTTGGACCTCAATTATTACTGGGAAATGTTCCCCACCGCGCTGGCGGGCCGGCAACTCAGCTTCGACCTGCTGCTCAGCGGCGGCTACTTCATGGCCGGCGATGCGATCCGCGGCCTGGACGACGACTATCAACTCTCCTTCGGCGCAGTCGTGCGCTACTGACGGACCAGGGAAAAAGGTGCGGCCATGATCTTCACATCGAACGTTTTCTTATTCCTCTTCCTGCCGCTGTTCCTGCTGATTTATTACCTGGTCAAGGACTCCTGGCGCTCCCATGTGATAGTGCTCGGCAGCTATGCGTTCTATGCCTGGTGGCGCCCGGACTTCCTGTTGCTGTTCGTGGCCATCTCGTATTGGAACTACTGGTTCGGCATCCGCATCAAAGCCCGCCTGGATAACGACGATAAACGCGGTGCTTTCCGCCAGTTGACCATCGGCGTGGTCGGCGACCTGGCCACCCTCGGCTACTTCAAGTACGCCAACTTCGGCGTCGAGGTGATCGCCAGCGCGCTGGAGCCGCTGGGCATCAACACCTTCACCCTGGAGCACATCATCCTGCCGCTGGGCATCTCCTTCTACGTATTCCAGGCGATCAGCTACATCGTCGACATTTACCGCAAGCAGGCCGAGCCGACCCGGCGTTTCGTCGACTTCGCCGCCTATATCGCCCTGTTCCCGCAGCTGATCGCCGGGCCGATCCTGCGCTACAGCCTGGTCGACCAGCAGTTGCGCCAGCGCACCCACTCGCTGGAGCTGTTCTCCCTCGGCGCCTGTCGCTTCATGCTCGGTTTCATCAAGAAGGTGTTGATCGCCGACTCCCTGGCGCCGATGAGTACGCTGCTGATGGGCGAGGCGCAGCCGGAAATGGTCAGCGCCTGGTTCGGCGTATTCATCTCCCTGGTGCAACTGTATTTCGACTTCTCCGGCTACAGCGACATGGCCATCGGCCTGGGCATGATGATGGGCTTCCGCTTCCCGGAAAACTTCAACCAGCCGTTCCTCTGCCAGAGCCTCACCGAGTTCTGGCGGCGCTGGCACCTGACCCTGGCCGACTTCCTGCGCGACTACATCTATACCCCGATCGTGCGCAGCCGCAAGGTCAGCGCCAACGGCGCGCTGTTCCTGACCATGCTGCTGTCCGGCTTCTGGCATGGGGCGAGCTTCGCCTTCATCTTCTTCGGTCTGTATTTCGCGGTGTTCATGGTGCTCGAACGCAAGCTCAAGCTGACCACCAAGATCACCGATTCCTACAACTTCTGGCGCAACATGCTCGCGGTGACCGGCGTGGTCTGCTGCATGCCGCTGTTCGTCACCGGCGACCTCAGCCATGCGCTGCGCATCTACGCCGGCATGTTCGGGATGAACGGCCTCGGCTCGCTGGACATGTATTTCCTCGGCACCTCCAGCCTCACCGTGTCCTTCACCCTGGTGGCCGTGGCCTGGCTGGTGATCGCCGGCACCATCAACCGGCGCTACTACGCCGGACATAAGGCCGGCTACCTGATGCAGAACGTCAGCGGCTTCAGCGCCTTGCTGTTGTGGGCAGGCTTCGCGCTGTCGCTGACGCGCCTGGCCGCCAACTCCTTCTCGCCTTTCCTTTATTTCCAGTTCTGAGGAGGTCGCCATGTTTCCCGTAATGAGTTCCGCCAGCCGCATCAACGGCATCCTGTTCCTGATCATGCTGGCCGCCATGCTGGTCTATTCGGTGCCCAAGGTGGCGGGCTTCGTCCGCACCCAGGAGCAGGCGCTGACGTTGTTTCTCGATGGCGAGCTGATCCGCAAGTTCGAGAAAACCTACGACCGCGAATTCCCGCTGCGCGCGCTCTCGGTGGAAGGCTGGGCCAACCTGCAGTACCTGCTGTTCAAGGAAGGCGCCAGCGGCGTGGTGCTGGGCAAGGACGGCTGGCTGTTCACCAACGAAGAATACAAAGTGCCGAGCGCCTACGAGGCGGTTATGGCGCAGCACCTGGCGCGGATCAGCGAAGTCGGCGAGCGCCTGCGCGAACACGACAAACGCCTGATCGTGCTGCCGGTGCCGATGAAGGTGGACATCTATGCCGACCGGGCATTGGTCGAACTGGACCCGCGCACGCCGGCCTTGTACGGCGAGTTCGTCAACTACCTGCGCCAGCGCCAAATCGAGGTGACGCCGGTGCGCCAGAGCTTCCTGCGCGGCAAGCAACAACAACCGCTGTTCCTGCGCACCGACACCCACTGGACACCCCAGGGTGCCAGCCTCGCCGCCAAGGAGTTCGCCCGTCTGCACCCGGAACTGGTGGGGCGGATCCGCTACCGCTCGCGCCTGGTGGCGGAAAAGACCATCGACGGCGACCTGCTCGGTTTCCTACGTTTCAGCGAATGGCTGAACCCGCAGCTGTTCGCCGGCGATGCCATCCCGCTCTATGAAACCATCAACGCCGAACAGCGGATCGATGCCGACCAGCTGTTCGGCGACAGCCCGCAGTCGATCATGCTGGTCGGCTCCAGCTACACCAAGAT
Organism: uncultured Pseudomonas sp.; assembly: GCA_966211665.1. Lineage (GTDB taxonomy): Bacteria > Pseudomonadota > Gammaproteobacteria > Pseudomonadales > Pseudomonadaceae > Aquipseudomonas. Next base: position 8,638 of record CBIHQF010000063.1, read on the forward strand.
CGAGGACTGGAACTTCCCCGGTTTCCTCAAGGAGTCGTTGCAGAACGACATGCTGACCATCGCCACCGAAGCGCTCGGCCCCTTCCATGCGATGGATCAGTTCCTCGCCGGCGAACACCTCGACAACCGCAACATCAAGACGGTGGTCTGGGAGTTTCCGGTGCGCACCCTGCTCACCCGCCAGGCCAGCGAGCAAAGCACGCAAGCCATCAACCAACTGTTCTGAGCCGCAGGCTCGCAATCCTCAGGAGAACGTCATGAACACCCTTATGCAACGCTGCCTCGCTTCCTTGCTGTTACTCGCGCCACTGGCCAGCCAAGCCCAGGAAAGCAGCGCCGGCCTCTACGGCCCGGTCGCCCCCGCCGACTCCGCCTATGTGCGGGTGCTCAACCTCAGCGATGCGCCGGCCGAGGTGGTGCTCAGCGGCAAAAGCAAAAGCCAGAAGGTCAATGCCGGCCAACTCGGCGCTTACCTGTTCACCCCACCGGGCACCCGCACCATCAAGATCAACCAGACCACCCAGGACGTCGACCTGCAGGCCAAATCGGCCTACACCCTGGTGTACGACGGCAGCGGCCTGGCGAACATCGTCGACCCCTACACCAGCGACCCGAAAAAAGCCCTGGTGGCGTTCTACAACCTGACCGACCAGCCCCTGGCCCTGAAGACCCGGGACGGCAAGCACGCCATCGTCGAGAGCATCGACAAGAACCAAAGCGGCGTGCGCCCGGTGAACGAGGTGAAGATAGGTTTCGCCGCATTCAACGGCGAACAGAGCGTGGCCACGTTCGACGAGACACTGCTGAAAAAGGGCCGCTCCTATAGCTACCTGGTCGTGCCCCAAGGCGGCAGCGTCCGGGCGATCAGCCAGGCCAACAGCCTCGATACCCTCGAATAGCCCCGCCGTAATGAGGCGCTCGTCCGATGAAAAAAACCTGCTGTACGCTGTCGTCCTCGCGCTCCTGGCGCTGGCCCAACCGGCCAGCGCCGAGGAGGCGGCCTGCGATCTCGAGTGCCTGCTCTGCACCGGCCTGTCCGATCCGAGAAACTATGCCGAAGGCGTCATGAAGTCGCTCGACTCGCTGGCCCCCGGCAAAGACAAATGGCTGTTCCGTTCGGCGGTGGACCTGGCCAACGATTTCGGCATGCCGCCGGCCATGCGTCCGGAATTCGCCCGCCTGATGGCCACCTTCGCGGCGAAGAACATCCAGGTGGCGATCGCCATACAGCCGACCCGCGGCCTGATGCACCGCGACAAGATTCGCCCGGACCACGCCCACGGCTTCGACTACGCCGTGGCCCGGCATAACCTCGCCAACTATATCGAGCAGTTGCGCCAAGGCGGCGCCCTGGTGCCGGACATCATGCCCCTGGTGGAAAAGCCGCCGCGGGAGGAATACTTCTTCCGCCGCGACCATCATTGGACCCCGAGCGGTGCCAGGGCCACCGCGCGCATAGTCGCCGACGCCATCATTGCCCACCCGGTCCACGCGCAGTTGAGCAAGAAACGCTTCCGTACAGAGCCGGGGGTGATGATCCCCAAGGACGGCACCATGAACCGCGGGCTCAAGCGCATCTGCGGCAATAACTACGGTTTCCAGTACGTGCGCGGACTGCGCACCATCCCCGTGGAGGCCGATGCCAGCGCGCTGTTCGATGAAGCGGCCACCGAGGTGGTGCTGGTCGGCACCAGCAATTCCGCCAGCCGCGACGAGGAAGCGAAAAACTACAACTTCGAGGGTTTTCTCAAGGAATACCTCAGCGTCGACATCCTCAACTACGCCCTGCCCGGCGCCGATCAGGACGGCTCGCTGATCCAGTACCTGCACTCCAGCGATTACGACCCCAAGGCACCGCCCAAGCTGATCGTCTGGGAGCTTCCCGCCAACTTCAGCCTGGATGCCCCGTTGACCTACCGCCAGTTGATCCCCGCGATCAACGGCGGCTGTGCCCATTCGCCGCAGGTGCTCGCCAGCGCCAGCCGGGAACTGCCTGAACTGAAGACCGCCGAACGGATCGAACTGCTGAGCAATACCGGACGCCAGCGGCAAGACCTGAAAGACCTGCGCCGCGGCTTTCTCGAGATCAGGATCTCCGATAGCAAGGTCAAGGACTTCTACATCATCACCTACTACGACAATGGCAGCCGCGACAAAGTCTGGTACCGCCGCGAAGGCGTGGTCGATGGCGGCCTCTACTACCTGGAGCTGAGCCAGGCCCCGGAACACCGCGGCGCCAACCTGATGTCGGTGTTCATGGAGCCGGTCAAGGCCCTGGAAACGCCAACCACCGTGGAGGTGCAACTGTGTCGATAAGGCGCCTGTTCGCCGTACTGATCGCCGCTTGCCTGGGCCTGACCAGCCTTGCCGGGCAGGCGGCGCTGCGCTCGATCTGGCAGCCCAGCGGGCCGACGCCCGCGCCGCTCGACTACCGCGAGCTGACCTGCCGCAAAGAGGTGCCGCCCGCCTATACCGGGCCTTTGCAGATCGCCAGCAAGTACGACCAGAGCGACGCGAGCAAAACCACCTTGAGCAAAAAGCCCCCCTCGGCGGCCTCGCGACTCGCCTACCGCAGCGCCGGCGAATACACCAAAAGCCTGGTCCGCTTCGCCGACTACTACCTTCGCGCGGAAACCCCCGGGCACGCGGCCATGGCCCTGGCCTGCATCGACCAATGGCTGCAGGCGTGGGCCGAAGCCGGCGCGCTGACCAGCCGCGATGCCAGTAAAACCGGAATAGCCGTGCGCAAATGGAGCCTCGCGGCGATCTCTTCGGTAATTCTCAAGACTCAGGCGCTCAGCCATGGCCAGCTGCGCCTGAGCGACGAACAGCGTAACTGGCTGAAGCAGTTGGCCGACCTGGTGATCGACGACTATGCGCCGCGCCTGGCGCCCGATTTCCGCTATTTCAATAACCACGACTACTGGGCCGCCTGGGCGCTGGCCTCGACCGGCATCCTCCTCGACCAGCCGCGCTATCTGGATCTCAGCGAACGGATCATGCGCCGCGCGCTGCAAC
>CBIHQF010000064.1:0-11530 GCA_966211665.1 uncultured Pseudomonas sp.
CAGTACGTGCTGATGCCGGAGTTGACCGCGACGGCCTACCAGTATCGCCTGGGCCTGGACAACCTGGCCGCCGGCGGCCAGTCGAGCAAGACCACCGGCCTGCGCCTCAACGGTGCCGTCTCCGGCGTCAGCTATGTACTGGAATACGCCCAGCAGACCGAGTACGCGGACAACCCGCTGGACCTGGACAGCGATTACTACCTGGCCGAACTGGGCTACACCATCAAAGGCGTGGCACTAAAGGCCGGCTACGAAGTCCTCGGCGGCGACGAGGGGCCGGGCAACCGTGCCTTCCAGACGCCATTGGCGACCAAGCATGCCTTCCAGGGCTGGGCCGATATCTTCCTGCTGACGCCGCCCGACGGCATCGAGGACGCCTATGTCGGCGGCAGTGTGCCGCTATTCGGTGGCACCCTGGCGGCCTGGTATCACGACTTCCACGCCGAGCGCGATAGCAGCCAGTACGGCGAGGAAATCGATCTGTCCTACGCCCACCCGGTGCCGGGCGTGAAAGGCCTGGTCGGCCTGGTCAAGTACGCCAGCTACGATGCCGACGACTTTGCCGTGGACACCGACAAATTCTGGGTGCAACTGCAGTACAGCTACTGACGATTCCGGCCTCGCCAGGCGAGGCCTTTTCCGCTGTGCCCGCGGTGACTCCGCCGCGGGTTTTCAGGAGACTCACCATGCTCAAGCCCATCATTTCTGGCCTGTTGCTCAGCCTCACCCTAGTCAGTTTCCCCAGCTCGGCTGCGATCAGCGCCGCCGAGGCGATGAACCTGTCCGGCATGCAGCGCATGCTCAGCCAGCGCATCGCCAAAACCTACCTGATGATCGGCGCCGAAGTACGCGCCGAGCAAGCCGAAGAGCAGCTCGACCAAAGCATCGCCAAATTCGAAAGCAACCACCTCGCCCTGAACGAATACGCCCCGACCGCGCAAATCAAAACGGCGCTGACCGAAGCCGGACAAATCTGGCAGCGATACCGTGAACTGGCACTATCGCATCCAGATAAACAACGGGCCGTGACCATGCTGGAACTCAGCGACCAACTGCTGCTACAGAGCGAGTTGGTGGTGCAACTGCTCGAGCGCCATAGCGGCGGACAAAGCGCACGCCTGGTCAACCGCAGCGGCCGCCAGCGCATGCTCAGCCAACGCATCGCCAAACTCTACCTGGCCATGAGCTGGCGCTTGCCGGTCGCCGACCTGCAGCAAAGCTTCGAGCAAGCCGTCGGCGAGTTCGAGGTGGCGCTCGACGAGCTGAAACAGGCCAGTCAAAACACCCCGGATATCGCCAAGGGCCTTCGCCAGGCCGAAGCGCAATGGCGATTCAGCCGCGCCGGTTTCAAGCTCTCGGCGGACTCGCGCTATGTGCCCACGGTGATCTCCACCACCACCGAAACCCTGCTCTGGCAGATGCACGAACTCACCAACCAATACGAAGGAGTGATGCTGGCGGGCACCTGAGAGGGTAGCGAGCAAGGCTGCGCCGGGCGCAAGCTGCTGGGACTGTAGGAGCGGCCTTGGCCGCGATACTTTAGCGCGTACACACAGATGGATCGCGGTGATCTGTAGCCCGGAACCCGGGGGCGATGCCTGGCGCTAAATCTGGCGCAGCAGGATCGCCAGCAAGCTGGCTCCTACGTCAGCCCTCGCTACGCACCCGCTTCACCGCATCCAGCCAACCGTGGTAAAGCGTGTCGCGGTGGTCTGCCTGCATACGCGGGTCGAAACGCTGCTGGCGATGCCAGTGGTTGGCGATGTTCTCCAGGTCCTGATACAGACCGGCCTGCAACCCGGCCAGATAGGCCACGCCGAGCGCGGTGGTTTCGGTTACCACGGGACGTTCGACCGGTACACCAAGGATGTCGGCGAGAAACTGCATGACCCAATTGTTCTCCACCATGCCGCCGTCCACGCGCAATGCGCTGGGCTCGGCGGCGCCGTCCTGGCGCATGGCTTCGAGCAGATCGCGGGTCTGGTAGCACACCGATTGCAGGCCGGCGGTGACGATTTCCTTGATGCCGGTATCGCGGGTCAAACCGAAGATCGCGCCGCGGGCTTTCGGGTCCCAATAAGGCGCGCCGAGACCGGTAAAGGCCGGCACCAGGTAAACCCCACAGGCATCGCCGGTGGCCTCAGCCAACGCTTCGCTGTCGCGCGCATGGCTGATCAGCTTGATCCCGTCGCGCAGCCATTGCACCGCCGCGCCGGCGACGAAAATACTGCCCTCCACGGCGTCAGTGACCTTGCCATTAAGGCGATAACCGACGGTGGTGAGCAGGCGGTTCTTCGACGTCACCGGCGTATCCCCGGTGTTCTGGATCATGAAGCAGCCGGTGCCGTAGGTGCTTTTCACCATGCCGGGCTGGAAGCACGCCTGGCCGACCAATGCCGCCTGCTGATCGCCGGCCATGCCCAGGACGGGAATCGCGGCGCCGAGCAACTCGGCATCGATACGGCCGAATTCGGCAGCGCAATCGAGCACTTCGGGCAGCATGCTGGCGGGAATCCCGAACAGCGCGAGCAATTCCTCGTCCCATTGCTGGGTATGGATATTGAACAGCGAGGTACGCGAAGCGTTGCTCGCATCGGTCCTGTGCGAGCGGCCGCCAGTCAAGCGCCACAGCAGAAAGCTATCGACGGTGCCGAAGCGCAACTCGCCGCGCTCGGCACGCTCGCGTGCACCGGGCACGTTGTGCAGGATCCAGCGCAATTTGGTCGCGGAAAAATACGGGTCGATCAGCAAACCGGTTTTTGCCGCGACCATCGCCTCATGCCCCGCCGCTTTCAGATCGGAACAGTAGTCGGCGGTACGCCGATCCTGCCAGACGATCGCCCGGTAAATCGGCTCGCCGGTTTGCGCATCCCATACCAGGGTGGTTTCACGCTGGTTGGTGATGCCGATGGCGGTGATCTGCTCAGCGCTCAAACCGCTGCTGCGCAACGCTTCGCGACATACCTGCAGGGTGCTTTGCCAGAGTTCCTCGCCCTCATGCTCGACCCAGCCGTCATGGGGGAAAAACTGCGTGAACTCCTGCTGCGCACTCGCCACCCGCTCGCCTTCGCTACTGAACACGATAGCGCGGCTACTGGTGGTGCCTTGGTCGATGGCTAGCAGGTAGTGAGACATGTGGGTTTCCTTGTTGTAATTGTATTTGCAATTGAACGTTGGGCTTCGCTGCACTCAGTACGGTGCCTGCTGTAGCTTGGGCTGACGAAGCCCAACAAACCAAGGCGCAATATCCTCTATTGCCGGCCTATGGCGGCAAAAACCGCCTGGGTCAGCTGTGCCAAAAGCTCAGCCGCCAATTCGACTTCCAGCCCACGTCGCCCGGCGCTGACATAGATACTCGGATACTGCTGGGCGGATAGATCGATAAACGTCCGCAAGCGCTTTTTCTGTCCCAGCGGACTGATGCCGCCCAATAGGTAACCGGTGGAGCGCTGCGCCGCCGTGGGGTCGGCCATCTCGGCCTTCTTCACCGCGGCCGCTTGGGCCAGGGCTTTCAGATCCAGGCTACCGGCGACCGGCACCACAGCCACCAACAGCTCGCCCTTCTCGCTGGCCGCGAGCAGGGTCTTGAATACCCTGGCCGGTTGCAGATCGAGCTTTTCCGCCGCTTCCAAACCATAGGAAGCGGCCTTGGGATCGTGGTTATAACTGTGCACACGGTGCGCAGCCTTGGCTTTTTTCAGCAGATCGATAGCAGGAGTCATGTTCGAATGTGAAAACACTCTGACAAGGTTCGCGTACCTTAGCCGAAAATTTCCCGGCTGGCAGCTATAATGTCGCGCACTTCAAGGACCTCAAACCCATGACTTTAGCTCCCCGCCAGCAAGACATTCTCGAACTCGCCCGCGAACGCGGCTATGTCAGCATCGACGAACTGGCCCAAGCCTTCGCCGTGACCCCGCAGACCATTCGCCGCGATATCAACCAGCTCGCCGAACAAGGCCTGCTGCGACGTACCCACGGCGGTGCCGCGAGCGAGGCATCGAGCACCCAGAACACCGCCTACAGCATGCGTGCCGGGCAGATGCGCGAGGAAAAACAACGCATCGCCGAGGCCATCGCCACGCATATTCCCGACCATGCCTCGCTGTTCATCAACATCGGCACCACCACCGAAGCGATCGCCCGCTCGCTGCTCGGTCACAAGGGCTTGAAGATCATCACCAACAACCTGCACGTCGCCGCCCAGCTCAGCGCCAAAGCGGATTTCGAGGTGCTGGTGGCCGGCGGCACGGTGCGCAGCGACGGTGGTGTGGTCGGCCAGGCGGCGGTGGATTTCATCCGTCAGTTCAAGGTCGACTTCGCCCTGGTCGGCATCAGCGGCATCGACGAAGACGGCAGCCTGCTCGATTTCGACTACCAGGAAGTGCGGGTATCACAGGCGATCATCGAGAATGCGCGCCAGGTCTTTCTCGCCGCGGACTCGAGCAAGTTCGGCCGAAATGCCGTGGTGCGCCTGGGCTCGATCACCCTGGTCGACCGCGTGTTCACCGATGCCCAGCCGGCCACCGCCATCGCCCAATTGCTGGCGCAGAACAAAGTGCACCTCGACCTCGCCTGATCGCCATAATGCCCTTATCTAATCCGTCCCACGACCGCTAAGCGCGAAATCGCGCTCAGGGGTAGCGGGTTTGTGGATATTGGTCTAGCATATTTTCGAATTCGAACATAAAGACGTTCACTTTCGACTTTTCGGTGCTGCCATGTCCACTCGACCAAACGCTGTCAGTCCACTCGCCGAAGTTTACGACCTCGCGGTCGTTGGCGGCGGCATCAATGGCGTCGGCATTGCCGCCGATGCTGCCGGTCGCGGCTTGTCGGTATTCCTTTGCGAAAAGGACGACCTGGCGCAACACACCTCCTCGGCCAGCAGCAAACTGATCCATGGCGGCCTGCGCTACCTCGAGCATTACGAGTTCCGCCTGGTGCGCGAAGCCCTGGCCGAGCGCGAAGTGCTGCTGGCCAAGGCACCGCATATCGTCAAACCCATGCGTTTCATCCTGCCGCATCGCCCGCACCTGCGGCCGGCCTGGATGATTCGCGCCGGGTTGTTTCTCTACGACCACCTGGGCAAGCGGGAAAAACTCACGGGCTCGCGCGGCTTGCGCTTCGACGCGAGCAGCCCGCTGAAAGCGGAAATCACCCGCGGTTTCGAATACTCCGATTGCTGGGTCGACGACGCCCGCCTGGTGGTGCTCAACGCCATGGCCGCCCGCGAGAAAGGCGCCCACGTGCATACCCGCACCCGTTGCGTCAGCGCGCGTCGTAGCAAAGGGCTGTGGCACATCCACCTGGAACGCGCCGATGGCAGCCTCTATTCGATTCGCGCCCGCGCCCTGGTGAACGCCGCCGGCCCCTGGGTCGCCCGCTTCATTCAGGACGATCTGAAACAACGTTCGCCTTACGGCATCCGCCTGATCCAGGGCAGCCACATCATCGTGCCGAAGCTGTTCGACAGCGAGCAGTCCTACATTCTGCAGAATGAAGACCGCCGTATCGTCTTCGCCATCCCCTATCTCGACAATTTCACCATGATCGGCACCACCGACCGCGAATACCAAGGCGACCCGGCGCAAGTGACGATCAGCGAGGAGGAGACCGATTACCTGCTGCACGTGGTCAACGCCCACTTCAAGAAGCAGATCGGCCGCCAGGACATCCTGCACAGCTTCGCCGGCGTCAGACCGCTGTGCGACGACGAGTCTGACGACCCTTCGGCCGTAACCCGCGACTACACCCTCTCGCTCTCCGCCGAGTCCGGCGAAGCACCGCTGCTCTCGGTATTCGGCGGAAAATTAACTACCTACCGCAAACTGGCCGAATCGGCGCTGGCACAACTGGCGTCGTTCTTCCCGAAGATGCAACCGAGCTGGACCGCCACCGCCCCGCTACCCGGCGGCGAAGGCTTGGAAAGCCAAAGCGCCCTGGTCGAAGCGCTGTGCACCCGTTTCAGCTGGCTGCCGAGCAACATCGCCCGCCGCTGGGCCAGCTGCTACGGCAGCCGCAGCTGGGCGCTGCTCGAAGGAGTGGTCGAGGTCGAGAATCTCGGCGAGCACCTGGGCGGCGGTCTCTATACACGGGAAGTGGATTACCTGCGCCAACAGGAATGGGCCATAGACGCAGCCGATATCCTCTGGCGCCGCAGCAAGCTCGGCTTGTTTATGACCCCGGAACAACAGGCGCGCCTGAATGACTATATCTGCAGCCAATCACCACAGCGCCCAGGAGACGTCCACGTGGCCTGAGCCAACGCTTTCACCAGTTGATCTCCACCCCCGCCGATTCCCCGAGACGCGGGGTTTTTTTATGCTTTTTAGCTCTGCTCTGGCTGGAGCCAGCTTGCTGGCGATTATCTGGGTTAGCAACAGTATCGCCAGCAAGCTGGCCCCTACAGGGAGAGTGATCGTGAGGCCTCACCTTGAGGGGCGGGACTCTTTAGAAGCCTACAACTGCGCCCAGCGCCCATCATGACGCTGCGCCTTGAGATACGGTAACACCGCCGCCAGCAACGGTTCCTTGAACGCTTCCTGGAAACGATGGGCCAGGCCGGGGATCAGTTTCAGCTCGCTGCCTTTGATATGTGCGGCCACGTGCACGCCGTGCATCACCGGCAGCAGCGGGTCGTCGGTGCCGTGGACCACCAGGGTGGGGACGCGGAGGCGGTTGAGCAGTTCGACGCGGCTGGGTTCCGCCAAGATCGCCAGTAGCTGGCGCTCTACCCCATCCGGGTTGAAGGCACGGTCGTAGGCGATTCGCGCTTGTTGCAGGAGCAGTCGGCGGTCATCGGCAACCGTCCGGCTGCCGAGCGCGGCAAGCAGATCGGCCTGTTGTTCCAGGGCCATTTCGCGGCTCGGCGCCTCGCGTTTGGCCAGCAACGCGAGCAAGGCCGTGCTGGGCGCGGGCAGACCCTCGGCGCTGGAGCTGGTCATGATCAGGGTCAGGCTTTGCACCCGCTCCGGGGCCAGATCGGCCATATGCTGGGCAATCATCCCGCCCATGCTCGCGCCCAGCACATGGAATTGGCGCACGCCCAGCGCGTCCATCAAGCCCAAAGCATCGAGGGCCATATCACGCAAACTATAGGGGGCGGACACCGACAGCCCTACGCGATGACGCAGCACTTCATAGCCGAGATAGGCCGCTGGCGCAGCCTGGACCCAGGTGCTCAGGCCCGCGTCGCGGTTATCGAAACGGATCACCCGAAAGCCCTGCCGACACAGGCGCGCGACCACTTCATCGGGCCAGTGGATCAGTTGCCCCCCCAGGCCCATGACCATCAGCAGCGCCGGATCGCTATCGCGGCCGATACTTTGATAGGCGAGCGCTACCTCACCGAGGGCGACCCGTTCGGTCGGCCCCCGTGGATCGCAACGCTCGACGGCAATAGCCGGCAGGCCGCACAGAAGCGCGGTGAGAAGAATTAAAAAGCGCATAGAACACCAAAATGCAGAACCCCAATACCAGGCCCTTGAAAAACTACCTGCGTTGCCGATTCTTCGTTAAAAACAGGCCGGGACTCGGCGTCTCAAAATGCTCATTTACAACACGTAAACTGCGCTTTTTCGCCTGTTTTTGCCTAGCCTCGGCTCGGGCTTCCTGCTTCGCTCTACCTCCTGCATCCATGCAGTCGTCGCCTACGTTTTTCAACGGCCTGTTTAAGACGCGAGTTTGCTGACATTCCGTGCGGCGCGCTGCCACAAAACCATGACAATTTGATGAATATCGCTGGACGGTCGTCGGCGCTGTGACTTCTACGGCCAGCGCTCATTTGTTGATATGGCGGAAGGTGCCGTCCCAATCGACGGGCAACTCTTGCCCGCGCAACTCGCGGATGCGCTCCAGGTAAATGCGATACAGCTTGGTCCGGGAATGGGCGCTACGCAGTTGTTCGAACCCCTGCTCGGCCAATTCCCAGCGGCGTGCGCGGTAGTGCCGCAGGGCCTCCTCATAGCACGCGAGTTCTTCGCGCAGCGCGTCGCTCAATTCGGCGGCCAGGCCGAGTGGTTCGAAGGCGTCGACCGGTTCGTTCTTGCCTTTCACCTGCAGGCGGTCGATGAAACGAAAGGTGATATCGGTATTCTCGGTAGCTGTGCTGGCGCCGACCAGGATATGCACGCCGTAGAACTTGGTCAGGCTTTCCAATCGTGAGCCGAGGTTCACCGCATCACCCAGCACGGTGTAGGCCTTGCGGTATTGCGAGCCCATATCGCCGACGTTCATGAAACCGGTGTTGAGGCCGATGCCGATGCTGATTTCCGGCATATTGCGCGCACGCAGCTCGCCGCGCAGGCGCTCGGTCACGGCGATCATCTCCAGCGCCGCCAGAACGGCATTGCGGCGGTGGTCCGGGTCGGCCAAGGGCGCGCCCCAGAAGGCCATGACCATATCGCCGACGTATTTATCGATGGTGCCGCCATGGCGGAAGATCACTTCGGTGATGGGCGTGAAGTAGAAATTCAGCAGGGTCTTCAGGTCGGTGGCGCTGAGATTTTCCGAAATACTGGTGAAGCTGCGGATATCGGAGAACAGCACGGTCATTTCCCGGCTCTGGCCCTCCATCGAATAACGTTGCGGCGAGTCGAGCATCTGCTGGATATGCGCCGCAGGCACGTATTGGCCGAACATGCTGGTGACCGCCTGGCGCGCACGGCTCTCGCGCACGAAGCCCTCGAACATGAACCAGCCGGCCAGCGCCAGCACCAACAGGTAGGTGCTGGCCAGGGGCAAATCCAGACCGTTGCGCATCCACAGCAACAGATTCAGCCCGGTCCATCCCGCCAAGGCGCCGAAACTCAGGCCCGCCTGCAACCAGGGCGAACGCCGCGGCATCAGCACGATCAGGAGCAAGCCGGTCAATAGCAATTGGGTGAAGGTTACGCCGGGCTCCCAGGCCGGGCGATAGGGAAAACGGCTGGTCAGCAAGCCATGGATCACGTTGGCATGCACCTCGACGCCGGGAAATGCCGTGGCCAAGGGCGTGTTGACCAGATCGAAGAGACCGATGGCCGAGCCGCCGACCAGCACGATGGCGCCTTCCAGGCCCAGTTCCGCGGCGGGTTCGCGCAGGATGCGCCAGGCCGGCAGATACCGCACCGGCGCGGATTGACCATGGTAAGGCACCAGCACCCGGCCCAGACCGTCGGTATACAGCGGCTTGTCGCTCAATTGCACGGCGGACACCGCCAGCACATCGCCGATGGCGGCGAAGCGCACATCCAACTCCTCGACCAGCATGAAACTCATGGCCGCGGCCAGGGCCAGCGAAGGATAGACCTGGCCGTCGTGGGCCATCAGCAAGGGCGTACGGCGGATCACCCCGTCGGCATCGGCGAAGGTGGTGACGAAGCCGCCGCTGCGAGCGCCGTGGGCGATCAAGGGGATATTGCCGGTGAAGCCGTCCTTGCTCAGTATCACCGGGGTTCCCTGCCCGGCCGCGGCCTGCGCCAGGGACGCGACCGCCGGCGGCAGCTGCCCCGTGCGGTGCTCGGCGTTGTCCTGGAAGAAGAAGCCCAGCACCGTATCCGTACCCTGCAACGCTTCGGCAAAACGACGATCCGGGTTCCACTGCTCGCGCAACGCGGCGATCTGCGGCGCCGGCAGACCATTGTCGGGTTGCTGCTTGAGCCAGGCGATAAAGGCCGAATCCTCCGGCTCGGCGAACACCACGTCGAAGGCGATCACCGTGGCGCCCGCTTGCGTCAGTTGCTCGGTGAGCAGCGCCAGCTTGTCGCGACTCCATGGCCAGCGGCCTTCGCGCTTGAGCGATTGTTCGTCGATATCGGCGATGACGATGGGTGCGGCTGGCGACATCGGCTCGTAGCGGGCGCTGAGCCACATGCGCCAGTCGTACCAGATGAAATCCAGGCGATTGAGCAGGCTGCGGTCGGCCACCTGCGACGACAATTGCAGGGCGACCACCAACCCCAGCAATAACGCGCCGACCAGACGAAGCCAGTGCCTGCGCAGAAGCGGCGCCTGCATGAGGGGCACTGGCCTCAACGGCTGGCCCCGGGCAGCCGATCCATTATGAGCGATCGCAATAGTGGTAATTCCAAACCTGACTCCTAGACTGGCAGAACAACATCTTCGTTTTGCAGGGAGCTCGACCGGCCAGTGACCAGTGCATTCGCTTTGCCATCCGCTTTCTCATCCAAGGTTCGGCCGTGGATTATCGTGCCACTGGCACTGGTCTGCCTGTGGAGCCCCCAGCTCAATGCGCAAACCCCGCCCAACCAGCGTAGCCCAATAGTCCGGCAACTCGCCGAGCTGATCGAACGCCAGGAGCACGCCAAGGCCCATGAGCTGGCAATGCAGCAAGTGGAGCGCGAGGAAGGCGACCCGGAGTTCGATTTCTATTACGGTCTGGCGGCACTCGAGACGGGCCATGCGGAAGAAGCCAGCTTCGTCTTCGAGCGGCTGGTGACGCTGCACCCGGAGAACGACCGGTTTCGCCTGGAATACGCCCGCGCGCTCTATCAGATCAAGCGCCATGAGGAAGCGGAAAAGCAATTCCGCCTGGTGCTGGAGCGCAATCCGCCGGCGGCGGTGGCGGGCAATATCGAGCGTTTCATCGAGCAAATCGTTCGGCAACGGAACACCACGATCAAGCGCTGGGAAGGCTATGTCGAGGTCGGCACTGGTTACGACAGCAATATCAATAACGCCACCGGCGATCGCATCATCGGCCTGTTCGAGTTACCGGACAGCGCCGTGGAAATGGACAGCCCCTACCTCTCCGCCCGCACCCAGGCCAAATACCACTGGCCGTTTTCCCAGCGCAATCGCGCTTTCGTACAACTGCAAAGCGAGCACAAACACAACACCGAAAATAGCGATTTCGACCTGGATACCCTGGGGCTGACCACGGCCTGGGTGCATCAGCGCGGCGCCGAGCAGTTCCAGGCCGGCCTGCAGAACCAGCACACATGGCTGGACGGCGAAGCCTATCAGCGCTCCAGCGGGGTCGTCGGCCAGTGGCGCCACTACTGGGGCACCCAGATAGCGACCACCCTGTACTCGGGGGTGTTCGACAAGCACTCTTTCCAGCTCGACGAGCTGAACGCGTGGCAGCCGGTCGTCAGCGCGCAGTTGCAGGTGCTCGACGGCGACTTCCTGCATCAGTTTTCCCTCGGCGGCGGCACCGAGAACCCCCGCTCGTCGAGTGGCCGGCATCTGGCCAAGGACTTCACCTTCGCCGGCTACCAACTGCTCTGGCAAGCCTCCGAGCTGTGGCAGCCCTATGCCGGCGTATCGGCCTTCAAGGGCCGTTACAAGGACAAACACCCGGTATTCGGCGAGAGCCGTGAGGATGACGCTTATCAGTTTTCAGTCGGGGTAACCAACCGTCTGGCCGAAAGTCTGAACCTCACCCTGGAGACCAGCTACACCGATAACGACAGCAACCTGAGTTTGTACGAATACACCCGCTGGCGGGTGGAGGCCCGCTTGCAGCGGGTGTTCTAGGGTCTGTTGCCGTTTCATCGCGACCGCGCCGGAGCCTGTTTTAGCGCGA
>CBIHQF010000065.1:0-11503 GCA_966211665.1 uncultured Pseudomonas sp.
GTGGATTTCGCCATCGCTACCGAAGGCCTTGAGTTATTCAACGACCTGGTGATGATGCCGTGCTACCGCTGGAACCGCTGTGTGGTGGTACCCCAGGGGCATCCGCTGAGCAAGTTACCAAAGCTGACCCTTGAAGCCCTGGCCGAGTATTCGATCGTCACCTATGTGTTCGGCTTCACCGGGCGCTCCAAGCTGGACGAAGCCTTCAGCCATCGCGGCCTGACGCCCAAGGTGGTATTCACCGCGGCCGACGCCGATGTGATCAAGACCTATGTGCGCTTGGGACTGGGGGTCGGCATCGTTGCCAGAATGGCCGTGGACACCAAGCTCGACCCCGATCTGGTGGTGCTCGATGCCAGCGAGTTGTTCGAGCCGAGCGTGACCAAAATCGGCTTCCGCCGCGGTACCTTCCTGCGTGGGTTCATGTGCGACTTCATCGAGAAGTTCGCCCCGCACTTGACCCGCGACATGCTGGCCAAGGCTGTGCAGTGCCACAACAAATCCGAGCTGGAAGAGTTGTTCCAGGGCATCGAACTGCCGATTCATTAAGGTGAGATGATCATGCAAAAGCCCGGCGAGCCGGGCTTTTGCATCACTGGGTTCAGTTTTTCGCGATCAGGTTGCCGGCGTGCAGGCCGCATTCCTTTTGCGTGGCTTCTTCCCACCACCAGCGGCCTTCGCGCTCGTGCTGATTAGGCAGCACAGGACGGGTGCAAGGCTCGCAACCGATGCTGATGAAGCCGCGCTCGTGCAACGGGTTGTAAGGCAGTTCGAGCATACGGATATAAGCCCAGACCTCCTCGCTGCTCATCTGCGCCAGCGGATTGAACTTGTACAACGGCCGTTTCGGCGTCGAAAACGCACCGTCGATTTCCAGTACCGCGACCTGGCTGCGGGTGCCGGGGCTCTGATCACGGCGCTGGCCGGTGGCCCAGGCGCTGACGCTGCTCAGCTTACGGCGCAGGGGGGCGGTTTTGCGAATCCCGCAGCACTCGCCGTGGCCGTCCTTGTAGAAGCTGAACAGGCCTTTTTCCTTGACCATGGCTTGCAGCGTATCGGCGTCGGGGGAGAGCACCTCGATGGCGATGCCGTAGTGCTCGCGCACCTGCTCGATAAAGCGGTAGGTCTCAGGATGCAGGCGCCCGGTATCGAGGCTGAATACCTTGACGTTCTTGTTCAGTTTCCAGGCCATATCGACCAGTACCACATCTTCGGCGCCACTGAAGGAAATCCACAGATCGTCGCCAAAATGCTCGAAGGCGAGTTTGAGAATGTCCTGGGGCGATTTGCTGGCGTAACTGGCGGCCAGCTCGGCTACATCTACTGGAAGGCTCATCGGGCTATATCCTGCTTAATATGGCGCTTTGCGCTCTGTGGGCCGGATAGTAGCAAATACATCTTATGCGGCTAAATAACGAAGTTCCCAGGCAACCCATAGCTTTGGGTATAAGCGGTGCGTTGCGCCACCGTGGGCGAGCGGCTAGAGTGCCGCCTTCTTTTTCAGTCGAACTCTAGGAGTGCCCTGTGGAAATCGCATGTCTCGATTTGGAAGGCGTTTTGGTCCCGGAAATCTGGATCGCCTTCGCGGAAAAAACCGGCATCGAATCGCTGAAGGCGACTACTCGGGATATTCCTGATTACGACGTGTTGATGCAGCAGCGTCTGCGTATTCTCGACGAGCACGGTTTGAAGTTGGCCGATATTCAAGAGGTGATCGCCACCCTCAAGCCGCTGGACGGCGCCGTGGAGTTCGTCGACTGGCTGCGCGAGCGCTTTCAGGTGGTGATCCTCTCCGACACCTTCTATGAGTTCTCCCAGCCGCTGATGCGCCAACTGGGTTTCCCGACGCTGCTTTGCCACAAGCTGATAACCGATGAAAGCGGCCGCGTGGTGAGCTACCAACTGCGCCAGAAAGATCCCAAGCGTCAGTCGGTGCTGGCATTCAAGAGCCTGTACTATCGGGTGATCGCCGCCGGCGACTCATACAACGACACCACCATGCTCAGCGAAGCCCACGCCGGCATCCTGTTCCACGCGCCTGAGAATGTTATTCGCGAGTTCACACAGTTCCCGGCGGTGCACACTTATGAAGATCTCAAGCGCGAGTTCCTCAAGGCGTCCAATCGCGAGCTGAGCCTGTAACGGCCCAGTGCAATTGAAAAGGCCCGCACTTCGTTGCGGGCCCTTTTGCATCATGCGCAGAACCTTTCCAAGGTCTCCAGCAGTACCTTCACCTTGGTGATGGACTCCTGGTATTCCGCTTGCCAGTCCGAGTCCGCGACTATCCCGCCGCCGCCCCAGCAACTGAGCTGGCCGTCCTTGGCCAGCAGGCTGCGGATGGCGATCGAGCTATCCATTTCGCCACGCACGTCCAAATACAGCAGCGAGCCGCAATAGAGCGCGCGGCGCGTGGATTCCAGTTCATCGATGATCTGCATGGCGCGGATTTTCGGCGCACCGGTGATCGAGCCGCCGGGGAAGCTGCCGGCGATCAGATCGAGGGCATCCTTGCCGGGGGCCAGTTCGCCGGTCACCGAGCTGACCAAGTGGTGCACATTCGGATAACTCTCGAGGGCGAACAGCTCGGGAACGCGCACCGAGCCGATGGCGCAGCTGCGCCCCAGGTCGTTGCGCAGCAGATCGACGATCATCAGGTTTTCCGCGCGATCCTTCAGGCTGCCCAGCAGGTCGTCGGCGTAGTCGGCGTCGCGTGCGGGGTCGCTGTCGCGCGGTCGCGTGCCTTTGATCGGGCGGGTTTCCACCTGACCGCGGCTGACCTGCAGAAAGCGTTCGGGCGACAGGCTGATGATCGCGCCGTCGGGCAATGTCTGGTAACCGGAAAAGGGCGTCGGGCAGGCGGTGCGCAACGCCTGATAAGCCGTCCATGGATCGCCACGGTAGGGCGCGCGAAAGCGTTGGGAGAAATTCACCTGGTAGCAGTCGCCGGCCTGAATATAAGCCTGAATCCGCTCGAGGGCCTGACGGTAATCGTCGGCATCGAGGTCGGCGCGAAAAGCACTGAGTAATTCGAACGGCTGTGCCGCGCTCGGCTGCACCTGTTCGAACAGCGTGAGCAGGCGCCGACGTTCAGCCTCGTCGAGCCGGGGGTGGAACAGCAACTGGCTGGTGCCCAGCAGGTGATCGCTGATCAAGGCCCAGGGGTACAGGCCGAAGCGTGCATCGGCCAAGTCCAGGTCGTCGATGGCCGTTTGTGGCAACTGCTCCAGGCGGCGGCCGAAGTCGTAGCCCAGATAACCGATCAAACCGCCGGCAAAGGGTAGCTCGACGTCGGCTGGCGTTTCGGCTTCGCCCAGCCCGTTGAGACTGACGCGCAGACGTTGGAGAAAGTCCGTACCCGTTTCGTCCCGCCCAGGTGTCAGTTCGGCCAATGGCCAGGCGCTGATCAGGTCATAGCGGCCACGTTGTGCGGCCGGGCGCCCGGCGTCCAGCAGGACCGCGCCGGGTGCACGACTGATGGCGCCGAAATAAAAACCGGGATCGGCACGATAAGGCAGCGGATGTATGGAGCAAATAGGCATTCGAGGTGCTTCGAAACAGCGGGGCGTCGATTGTAGAACGCGGCCAACATTCATCCTAGGGTCTGTGCTTGGTTTACTCAGGGGTATTGTGCTGAGTAGTATGTTGAACGTTAGTACCAAAAACAGCCGTTTCAGCAACGCCAGAAGAATAATCAGACAGGGATCAGTGCCTTGGATACAGTGCAAGATCCAGCCGCGGGTAGTCTTCAGCGCTCAAAACTCACGCCGCCCCGGGCTCCGCTCGATTATATGAGCCGACCCCTGGTCGAGGCCGCCATTGCCGAGCACCCGCATGCCCGGCTCTGGCTGTTTTCGGCGCCTGCAGGCTTTGGCAAAACCAGCGCCTTGACCGCTCTGGCGCAGTGGCGGCTGGCCGAGGGCGAAGCGGTGGCCTGGTTGTCGCTGAGCCCGGAAGACGACGATCCTTCGCGCTTTCTCCTGCAACTGACCGATGCAATCGGCCCCTGGCTGCCGGGCCGGGGGGCGGATGCGCGGACCTATCTGCAGAACACCATGCGTGTACCGGTGGCGGCGGTGATGGAAACGCTGCTGATGGACCTGGCCACGCTGAGCGTCCCGCTATTGCTGGTGCTCGACGATCTGCATCTGATTGCCGACGGGGAGCTGTTGGCCGCGCTGAACCGATTGATCCGCTTCGCGCCCAATGCCTTCACGTTAGCCATCGGTAGTCGTTCGCAGCCGGCGTTGAATCTGGCGACCTTGCGCGCCAAGGGGCTGATGATCGAGCTCGGCGAGCAGGACCTGCGTCTGAGTGAAGCCGAAACCCGCGAGTATCTGGCACGGCATGGCCAGCAGCTGGACGCCGAGGCTTTTGCCGCGCTGTATAAGCAGACCGAGGGCTGGATGGTCGGCGTGCACCTGGCCAGTCTGTGGCTGCGTCATCAGCCCGAGGCCCTTGCGCAGATGCTCGCCATGGGGACTGACCAAAGCGCTGTCGGCGATTACCTGTTGCGTAGCGTTTTTCAGCAGCTACCGGCCGATAAGCAGGAACTGCTCCTGGCGCTGGGCATCGCCCAGCAGTTGAGTGGCGAACTGACCGAGGCGTTGACCGGACGTCAGGACGGCCAACAACTGCTCGAGCAATTGGAGGCCATGCAGCTTTTCCTGTTACCGCTCGACCATACGCGCCAGTGGTACCGCTTCCATAACCTGTTCGCCGAGTTTTTGCGCAGTCAGTTGAAGGCGCGTGATCCCGAGCGTTTCAAGCAGCTGCATTTCAATGCCAGCTTATGGTTCGCCAATCACCACATGCAGAATCTGGCGATCGAGCATGCGCGTCTGGCCGAAGATACCGAGATGCTCGCTGCCCTGGTCGATGGTTGCGGCCTGGAGTTGATCAACCGCGGGCAACTGAACCTGATCTACAAGTGGCGCCAGGACGTACCCGACGACATGGTCGAGCGTTTTCCGATTCTGGTGCTCGTCGACGTTTGGGGGCGTGCGGCCGAGCTGAGCCTGCCGGAAGCCAATCGCATACTCGATGAGCAGATGGCGCGTTGGGGCGAGGCCAAAACGACGGGACCGTTGAGCGACAAGCTATTGGCGACCCTGGCGATCAAGGCGGTGATCGCCCTGCAGAAGGACGACCTGTACACCTGTGTCGTCCTGGCGCGCAGGGTCGAAGAGCAATTGGGCCAGCACACGGCCTTTCTTGAAGTGGCGATGCTGATTATCGGTGCCCTGGCATCCTTGATGATGGGGTTGCCCGAGCAGGCCCGGCGGTTACTGGCCCTGGCCCAGCAGCGCAATCATTTTCTCGAGGGCCATTACCTGGATACGCAACTGGCCAATGTCGAAATTCTCATGTGTCTGGAGCAAGGGCAGGTCAAGCAAGCCGAAGTGCTGTTCGCTCAGTTGCAGCTGCGAATCGCGCCCTGGTTCGCGAGGAAGTCCCGGGCGATTGCTTTACCGACCATTACCGAAGCCGTGATCGCCTATACCCAGGGGCGCCTGGAAGGCATCGAGGAGCGCTTGTGCTGGGCGCTGGCCACTGTCGATGTGATCAACCCCATCGATCTCTACGCCCAAGGCATGCTGTGCATGGCCCGGGTCAAACGCATGCGCAACTCCCCCGCGGATGCCTCGGCCAGCCTGGCGTTGATGCAGAAGTTGGCGGCGACCAATCAATCATGGCGCTTTTATGCGATGGCGCTTGGCGATGAGATCGCACAGATCCTTCAGGAACCTGCGCTCGACAAACTCAAGCGCGCCGAGCAGCGCTTCAATGCCGTCGACTGGGCCAAGTTTGCCGCGCATTACCCGCATATGCGCTTCAATCCCGTGCTATGGGTGCAGGGCTTGACCCGTGTGCGCCTGCAGCAGGCACGCGGGCATTACAGCGAGGCGCTGCACGAGATCCGCCAACTGCGCGAAACGCTTATCGAGGACTGGCACGGTCTGCAGCGTTTACGCCTGGATCTGCTGGCGGCGCTGAGCTATCAACGCCTCGGCTATCAGGATCGCGCGCATAACCTGCTGGCCGGGTGTCTGGTCGGTGCCGAGCGCGAAGGCGCACGCAGCCTGTTTATCGAGGAAGGGGAAGCCGTCCACCTGATGCTCAAGCAACTCGAAGCCGCCGAGCGGCAACCCGCTTTGCAAGCATTCGTGCGGGAATTGCTGGCTCTGTGGCCGAGGCAGGGCATGGCGCAATCCGCGGATGGTCTGGACGAAGCCCTGACCGAGCGCGAGCGCGAGGTGGTGTGTTTGGCCGCCGAGGGGCTGTCGAACGAGCAGATCGGCCAACAGCTGGCGCTCGCCCTGGGCACGGTCAAATGGCACCTGCACAACATCTACGAGAAGCTCGGCGTGCGTAACCGTAACCAAGCCATTCGCCGCGCCCGCGAATTGAGTCTACTGACATGAGCAGCGTCTCCCCGTCCGTGCCGCGCACTTTCGCGCCATTAGCGACCAAATTGTTCCCGGCGAATGCCGGCGACCGGCCGCTGCTGGTGCGTAAAGCCTTGCTGGAACGACTGTTCGCCGTCCGGCAACAACGCCTGATGATTCTCAGCGCCCCCGCGGGTTTCGGTAAAAGCACCGCGCTCAGCCAGTTCCGCCTGCGTTTGCAGGCAGCGGGCGCCTGTGTGGCCTGGTTGACCTGTGACGAGTCGGACAGCGAGCCACAGCGCTTGTTGCGCTATTTGATCGCGGCCATAGGCGCCCAGTTGCCGGGCTTCGGCGGCCACACCGCCGGGTTGATGAAGGGGCATCTCAATCTGCCGCTCGAGGCATTGGCCGATGCTTTTTTGGTCGACCTGCGGCGGGTGGAGGTCGAGCTCTATCTGATGCTCGACGACTTCCATCGTATTCGCGATGCGGCCATGGGCCCGTTGGTGAGTTATTTCGTCGAGCGCATTCCGGGTAACGTGCATGTTATTGCCTGCACGCGGTACATCCCCGGGTTCGTCGAAGAACAGGCCGCGTCGTCCAGGCCCTGGCTGGCCAGGATAGATGCCGACGAATTACGTTTGAGCCGCGCCGAGACCGACGAATACCTGCGCGAAATCAAACAGCTTCCGTTAAGCAGCGCGGAAGTCGATTTACTGCACGGGCGCACCGAGGGGTGGATCACCGCGCTGCACCTGGCCTCGCTGTCGTTGGCCCGGCATCCCGATCGCGCGGCCTTTCTCGCCGGGCTGTCGGGCACCGAACGCAATATCGCCGACTATTTGAGCGAAGACGTGCTGCACGCGCTGCCGACATCGTTGCAACGCTTTCTCGAACAGACCTCGCTACTCGACGAATTCGACGCCGAGCTGTGCGACGCGCTGACGGCGCGCAGTGACAGCCAGCAAGTCCTGCAACGCTTGCAGCGCGAGCAGCTATTCATCATCCCGCTGGACAGCGAAGGCCGATGGTTTCGTTATCACCCGCTGTTCGCCGAGTTCCTCCAGGGCAGCCTGACCAAGCATGAGGATCCGACCCACCTGCTGCACGCGGCGGCGCGCTGGTGCGAAGGCCATGGTTTGCCCAGCAAGGCGATCAAATACGCCCTGCGTGCCCGCGACTATGGTGCTGCCGCGCAGTTGTTGGAGCGTCAGGGTGCGCGCCTGATCGCCGACAACCGAGTGTATGGCGTGCTGGCGATGCTCAAGGGCATGCCCGCCGAAGTCATTTGCGAGCATCCGATTTTCCAGATTTTCTATGCCTGGCAATTGGCCTTCGAGCAGAAATACGCCGAATCCGAAGCCTTGATCGAAGAGGTGAGCGGCCGCTTGCTACAGGGCCATGGCGATAACTTGCACCATGGTCTGGTGGAGCTGCTGGCCGCCGCGCAAGTGCTCAAGGCATTGGTGCTGCTGTATCAGGATAAGCTCGACGGTTGCCTCAAGGTGGCCTGTCAATGGTTGAGCCTGGTGCCGGAAAACCAGCCGGTATTTCGCGCCAGCCTGTCCTGCATACAGGCCGCCGCCTATGCCTCGCAGGGCGAGTATGGCGAGGCCAAACGGTCGATCAGCGTGGTGCGTGGGTGCTTGCGCCAGACCGAAAGCACCTACCTGCATGTAGTGGCCAGCCTGATCGAAACCTTGATCTGCAAGGAGTCGGGCGCATTGGAGCGTGGCCGCGCCCTTGCCGAGCGCGCGCGAAGCCGGGTCGAGCAGTTGTTCGGACGACGTAGCCGGGTGGGTGGGCCCTTAGCCTTGGCTTATGCGGATTTGTTGTACGAACAGGACCGTCATGCCGCGATCCTCGCCGAGTTGCCATTGGCGACCACTTGGCGCGACGTCGCCACGCCTGTGGAGCTGATCAGTCGTGGCAAGCTGGTGTTGGCGCGTGCGCGCTTTTTTGCCGGCGAGGCCCAGCAGGCCCTGGTCGATCTCGACGAGTGGCTGGAAACCCTGCACGGGCCCGGATACGAACGGGTTTACGCCCTGGGCATGTGCTGCAAGGTACAGTTTCTGTTGTGGCTGCAGCGGCCGAACGAGGCGGAGCGTATCTGCCTGCAATTGCAGCGTCATCTGCCTGTGCCGAGTTCGGGCGGTTACGGCGATGCCAGCACGGCCATGGCGCTGGCGCAGGCGCGTCTGGCATTGAGCGAGCGGCTGGCGGCCAAAGCCCAGGTGGCACTGGAGGCGTGTTTGACGCAACAGACCGCCGCGCACCAGCGCGACAGGCGCTTCAGGCTCAACTTGCTGCTGGCGGTGGCGTACTGGCGCAAGGGTAATCGCGATAAGGCCTTCGCCTTGCTCGCGCCAACCCTGGAGGACGCCTGGTTAAGCGGTTATCGCCGGATGTTTCTGGACGACGCCTTATGGTTGTTGCCGCTCGTGGAGGCTTGGCTCGCCGCCGAGGCGAAACCGGCGCCGGCGTGGCAGGGCCTGCTCGCGCAGCTGCGCGAACAATGCAGCCGGCTTGCCGTCGACCCCGACAGCTTCGATGAAAATCAGGACATCAGCCACCGTGAGCGGGAGATCCTGCGTTTCGTCGCGGCGGGGCTTTCCAATCGCGATATCGCGCAAACCGTGCACCTGTCCGAGGCGACGATCAAATGGCACCTGCATAACCTGTTCGCCAAGCTCGGCGTGCGCAGCCGCACGCAGGCGGTGATCAAGGGCAAGGGGTTGGGGTTGTTGAGCGAGGCCTGAGTCGTCCGCAAGAGACTCGCGGAGGGCATAAGCAAAGAAAAAAAGGCTACGTCCAAGTGATGCGTTGCATGCAGCAATAGCCTGTAGAGGCCAGGGGCGCCGAGCCCTTGTTGGCGATCCTTGCCCGCGCCAGCGTCAGCGCAACAGCATCGCCAGCAAGCTGGCTTCTACAAACGGCGTCTGCTTTTTTGGGGGAGCAGTCAGGGCAAGTCGTGCAACACGTAATTGGACACAGCCAAGAAAAACGCCGCTCGCCTGAGACTCAGATGAGCGGCGTGGTGTCGCGTTGCGGCCTGTTATAGCGCCGGCTTATCAGATCTCGGCCATGGGTACATGGCCGAACAACCCTTGCGAGAAGCGCACGCGTTCTTCCGCGGTTTCCTCCAGGCCTTTTTTCTTCAGTTCGGCCAGGTGCGCTTCCACCGCGTGGGCGCGATGGGTCAGGCCGCAGTCGTTGGCGATCTGGATATTCAGGCCGGGGCGGGCGTTCAACTCGAGAATCATCGGGCCTTTGTCCTGATCGAGCACCATATCCACGCCGATATAGCCGAGGCCGCACAACTCGTAGCAACCGGCGGCCAGCTTCATGAAACCGTCCCAGTTGGGCAGCTGCACGCCATCGACCGCGTTGGTGGTGTCGGGGTGTTTGCTGATTTTGTTGTTCAGCCAGGTGCCGCGCAGCGTCACGCCGGTGGCCAGGTCCACGCCGACACCGATGGCGCCCTGGTGCAGGTTGGCCTTGCCGCCGGATTGGCGTGTGGGCAGGCGCAGCATGGCCATCACTGGGTAGCCCATCAGCACGATGATGCGGATATCCGGCACACCCTCGTAGCTGATGCTCTTGAAGATCTGGTCCGGGGTGACGCGGTATTCGATCAGTGCGCGATCGCGGTGCCCGCCCAGGGAGTAGAGCCCGGTGAGGATGCTGGAAATCTGATGCTCGATTTCCTCGTGGCTGATGATCTTGCCGGAGACGGTTTTGTATTTGTCTTCGAAGCGATCCGCGATCACCAGAATGCCGTCGCCGCCGGCGCCCTGCGCCGGCTTGACGACGAAGTCCGGACGGTCGCCGATGATCTCCCGCAGCTTGTCGATGCCTTTTTCGGTTTCGATAATCCCGTACAGCTCCGGCACATCGATGCCGGCTTCGATGGCGCGTTCTTTGGTGATGATCTTATCGTCGACGATCGGGTAGAGGTGCCGTTTGTTGTACTTCAGCACATAGTCCGCGTTACGCCGGTTGATGCCCATGATGCCTTTGGCTTCGAGGGCCTTCCATGTGTTCCAGAGACCTAGCATGGCTCAATCCTTCAGGAAGGCTTTGAAGCGGAAAAGTTCGGTCAGACGGTAGCCGCGATAGCGACCCATCGCCAGCATGAAGCCCACCAGGATCATCAGCACTGCGGGGAAGGTGAAGACGAAGTAGACCAACTGCGGCACGCTCATCAACAGGTGCGCCAGGGTGGCTGCCACCAGGGTGCCGACCGCGACTTTGAAGGCATGGCCGCCACCGCGTTCTTCCCAGGTGATCGACAGGCGTTCGATGGTCATGGTCAGAATCACCATCGGGAACAAGGCGACCGATAGGCCACGCTCCAGGCCCAACTTGTGGCTGAACAGGCTGATGACTGCGATCAGCACCACGACGAAGGTCAGCACCACCGATAGCCTCGGCAGCATCTGCAATTTCAGGTGTTCGAGGTAGGAGCGCAGCGACAGGCCCAGCGCGGTGATCACGGTGAACAGAATGATGCCGAAGCCCAGTTGGGTTTCGCGGAACGCCAGGGCGATCAGCACCGGGGTGAAGGTGCCGAGGGTCTGCAGGCCGCCGAGGTTGCGCAGGATCAGAATCACCAGCACACCGATCGGGATCATCACCATGATCATGAAAGTCTGCTGGGTCTGCAGCGGCAGGCCATACAGCGAGTATTCGAGGAAGTCGGCGTCGGTGTTCTCGTCGGTCAACTTGGCCAGGCGAATGGCGTTCATCTCGCTGTTGTTCAGGCTGAAGCTGACTTGCGCCTGCTTGCCGCCTTCCAGGTCGACCAGAGCGTCGTCGCCGATCCACCAGACCAGGCGGTCGGCGGGCAAGCCTTGCTCGCCCGTCTCGGGGTTGAAATACAGCCATTTCTCGCCGTTGAAACTGCGCAGCCAGAGCTCCGGGCTCTGCTGGATTTCGGCGGCCAAGCGGATGGTATGCAGGCGCTCCATCGGCACGTGGGCGATGGATAGCAGCAGCTCGATGGCTTTGGCCTTATTGGCGGTCGAGGCGTCGCCGGCAAGCAGCAGTTTGACGTTGTCGTCGTTGCTGTTATTGACCCGCTTGATGGTCTCGCTGATAAAGGTTTCGACGTCCGC
>CBIHQF010000066.1:0-11449 GCA_966211665.1 uncultured Pseudomonas sp.
CGGGGAAGCCGAGCAGGTTGTTGACGTGGTGCGGGTAATCCGAGCGGCCGGTTGCCATGATCACGTCGTTGCGCGCGGCATGCGCCAGTTCCGGTTTGATTTCCGGATCCGGGTTGGAGCAGGCGAAGACGATAGGCGACGGCGCCATACGCATCAGATCTTCCTGGCTGAGCAGGTTGGCGCCGGAGAGACCAACGAACACATCGGCACCGTCCAGCGCGTCGGACAGGGTGCGCTTGGGGGTTTCGTGGGCGAAAACGGCTTTGTATTGGTTCAGATCGTCACGCCCGGAGTGGATCACACCCTTACGGTCGATCATGTAGATGTTCTCGACCTTGGCACCCATGCTGACCAGCAGCTTCATGCAGGAAATGGCCGCAGCGCCGGCGCCCAGACAGACGATCTGCGCCTCCGGAAGGGTCTTACCGGCGATTTCCAGGGCATTGATCATGCCGGCGGCGGTGACGATGGCGGTGCCATGCTGATCATCGTGGAAGACCGGAATATCGCACTGCTCGATCAGGGTGCGCTCGATCTCGAAGCACTCGGGCGCCTTGATGTCTTCCAGGTTGATACCGCCGAAGGTGATGGAGATGCGGCGCACGGTATCGATAAAGGCCTGCGGGCTTTCGGATTCGACCTCGATATCGAACACGTCGATACCGGCGAAGCGCTTGAACAACACGCCTTTACCTTCCATGACCGGCTTGGAGGCCAGCGGGCCGAGGTCGCCAAGACCCAGAATCGCAGTACCGTCGGAAATAACCGCCACCAGGTTGCCCTTGCCGGTGTAGCGATACGCCAACTCCGGATCACGCGCGATTTCACGCACAGGTTCAGCGACACCCGGGCTATATGCCAGCGACAGGTCGCGAGCGGTTGCGGTGGGTTTGGTTAGCTCGACACTCAGCTTACCCGGACGGGGATTGGCGTGATATTCGAGAGCGGCTGTTTTCAGATCAGACATAGTGGCATTTCCGCTTTGGGCTGTTGACAGGCAGGCGGCCGAGGATACGCAAGTTGCATACAGCTGCACAAGACTGACGCATGCGCCCGGAAGGGCAGGTTCAACGCACGACTTTCAACCAGTCGCCAGGTTTCGGCTCGCCTGTGGGGTAGAGATTATTCAATAAACGCAAGGTGCCAAGCGCATCGCCCGGCAGCTTGCTCTGCTTGGCCAGCGCCGCCATGCTTTGGCCTGGCCGGGCCTGGATCAAATGGATACGCAACGGTTCGGCGAGCTTACGCTCGGCCGCGGTAAGCGGGCGCAGACTTTTGATCACGGCTAGGAATCGCTCATCCTGCGATTCCAGCGAGGCCCTCCCCCGCACCGCCGTGACGAACGAATAGTCCCGCGCGCCATGCCGGAGAATCGCCACGCGCCTGGCCGCCTGACCGCCGATCACCGCGCTATAGCCGTGCAACCCGGCCTGCCGCAGCTCGACACCATCGATCAAACGCTGACTACCGACGCGTTGGTGCAGCAGTTGTTCGGGCGAAAGGTTCTGCGGATTGGCTTCCAGGGTCATGGCGATAAAGGCCTGTTGATCGGCGGTATGCCCGATCAAGGCGTCAGGCCGATTGAGAATGTTCCAACCTTCCGGAAACGCCAGGGTGAAATTCAAGGGCGCGTGATAGAAGCGCTGCCCCCGGCGCACGCCGGTCTCGGCCGAATCGCCGAACGGCAACCCTTCGAGGCGCTTGAGAAACGCCT
Source organism: uncultured Pseudomonas sp. (assembly GCA_966211665.1). Taxonomy (GTDB): domain Bacteria; phylum Pseudomonadota; class Gammaproteobacteria; order Pseudomonadales; family Pseudomonadaceae; genus Aquipseudomonas. Next base: position 1,715 of record CBIHQF010000066.1, read on the forward strand.
GGCGATTGACCTCCTGCTGCCCGGTCGCCAGGGCTCGCGCGGGGCCCAATACCCGCTGCAGGCGCCTGTCGCTATCCGGATGGGTGTCGAACAGGCCGTGATAGCCGCCAGCTGGCTGTTTTTCTCCACGTTTGCCGGCCTGATCGCGGGCGAACACCTCTTGATTCTTCAGCACCCTGACCACTTCGATCATCGCCTGCGGGTCATAGCCGCTGCGCGCCAGGTATTGGGCGCCGAGGCCGTCGGCCTCCAGCTCCATGTCGCGGCCGTAACCGCGCACCACGGCGCTACCCAGTACATGGGTCAAGTCGCCGGCCGCGCCGACCCCGGTGCCGATGGCCACCGCCTGGCCGAGAATTCCCCAGGCGCTCGCCTGGCTTTGCTGTTGCACGCTGTGCCGCGCGGTCACATGCCCCACTTCGTGGCCGAGCACGGCGGCCAGCTCCGCCTCGGAGTTGAGGTAGGCGAGCAATCCACGATGGATATAGATGTAACCGCCGGGCAAGGCGAAGGCGTTGATATCAGGGCTATCGACCACCGTGAATTGGTAGGCGAGCCGATTGCGGTGGCTGTTCTTCGCCACCCGTTCGCCGACCTGCTGCACATAAGCCTGCAGCTTTTCGTCAGCGTAACGCGGATGCTGTTTGAGGATTTCCTGGTTATAACGCCGACCGAGATCGAGCTCCTGCCGCTCGCTCATCATCACGAAATCGGTGCGCCCGGTTGCCGGGTTGACCGCGCAGCCCGCCAGTTGCCCCAGCATTAACAGCAGCACCAGCGAGCGAATCATGGCAGCACCTCGAGCATCGCCTTATCGGTCAACGGCAGCATCCAACGCGCTTGCCGCGCCTTCAGATCGCCGCGCTTGGCGCGGTCGACCACCCAGCCACGGACCTCGACCCTGCGCCCCGCAAGCCCCTGCAATTGGCGCAGATCGAAGCGATCGAACAACTCTTCGTGCACCTGCAACACCAGAGCGTCGCCCATTTCCAGCCAAACGCCACCCCGATTGCGTTCGACGCGCATCACTTCGCCGCGGATCAGAGCGAAACCGCCGCGACGCAGTTGCCCGGGCGTCTGCACCTGCTCCTGCCGCCATAACCCGAGACGCGCCTGCCGCGCGCTGTGTTCGGCCGCTTTCTGACAATCGACCAAGGCCAGATTGGGCGCGACCGCCAGCCAGTAACCCAGGCCCTCGGCCAGCAGTTGGGCCTCGAGGTTGCGGCCACGCGAATCGTACGCATGGGCCAATGTCCGGCCGTAATGGTCTTTAGCCTGACTGCCCGTTTGCAGCCTGACACGTCCATCGCTGGCCGCCACCAGCGCCTGCAAACGCCGGCGGGCCGTCTCGGCGAACGGCTCGGCGGAACGGCTTCGCCGACCCAACTCAGGGCTATTCAAGCCGATCAGACGCACACTGCGCCCATCGACCAAGCGCAACGTATCGCCATCCACCACCCGTTGCACCTTGACGCTCGGCAGCCCATCCGGCATCTGGCAGAACGCCTGGACCTGAAGGGAGCAAAGCGCAGAAACGAAAAAGGCGCCCACCAGGGACGCCTTTTTCAGTAGCGTGGAATAACCCATCGGGCCATCCGTCGCTGCGCGCAAGCTTACTGCTTGGCGCCGAACATGCCGAAACGCTGCTTGAAGCGATCGACTCGACCGCCGGTATCCAGCATCTTCTGCTTACCGGTGTAGAACGGGTGGCACTCGTTGCACACGTCCAGGCTCAGCGGCTTGGCCAGGGTGGAACGGGTTTCGATCACGTTGCCGCAGCTGCAAGTAGCGGTGATGGCTTCGTAAGTAGGATGGATATCGGCTTTCATGGTGCATTCCTCGGGCTAGCGTGCCGCCACCCAACACTATTGTTGAGTACCGCACGGAATTAGGCCGCGGATGATACCAGAGTGCCCCAGCGAAGCAAGTCGCCCCGCTCGCCGGCCATCGCCCGGCTGCATGCTAAGATCGCGCCTCGTTCACCCCCCGACAGAGCCCAGGAGCTCCCTCCGCGTGCCCGACGCCATTCTGCGCCTCGCCCTGCCCTCGCCGCTACGCCGTCTGTTCGACTACCGCGCCCCTCCCGGCGTACCGCGTAGCGCACTGCAGCCCGGCGTGCGCCTGCGCGTGCCTTTCGGCAAGCGCGAGCTGATCGGTATCCTGGTCGAGCTGAGCGAGCATAGCGAAGTACCGGCAGAAAAGCTCAAACCGGCGCTGCAACTGCTCGACGCCCGTTCGCCATTACCGCCGGCGCTGTTCAAGCTGTGCCTGTGGACCGCGCAGTATTACCAGCATAGCCTCGGCGACACCCTCAGCTGGGCGCTGCCGGTGTTGTTGCGCCAGGGCGAGCCGGCCGAAGCGCGGCAAGCGCGCTTCTGGTGCCTGGCCGAAGGCGCACAGTTGGACGACCCGCGCCTGAACCGCGCACCGCGCCAACGCGAAGCGTTGAAAACCATCGCCCAGCATCCGCACGGCGTTGCCCATCAGTTGCTGAGCACGCTGCAACTGCACAAGGGCAGCCTCGATCTGCTGCTGGAGAAAGGCCTGGTGCAGATCCAGGTGCGGCGACACGCTGCCAGCGCACGCTCCGCCAACTGGCTGGCGCAGCCGGAATTGCCGCTGAACGCCGAGCAGCGCAGCGCGGCCGAAGCGATTCGCTCGGGCTTCGGCCGCTTCAACGCATTCCTCCTCGCCGGGGTGACCGGCAGCGGCAAGACCGAGGTCTACCTGCAACTGATCCGCGAAACCCTCGAAGCCGGCAAGCAGGCGCTGGTGCTGATCCCCGAGATCAACCTCGGCCCGCAGACCCTAGCGCGCTTCGAGCAGCGTTTCAACGCCCGCATCGCCCTGCTGCATTCCGCGGTCAACGACCGCGAGCGTCTGGATGCCTGGCTCGCGGCACGCGACGGCGAGGCGGACATCATCATCGGCACCCGCTCGGCGCTGTTCACCCCAATGCAGCGCCCCGGGCTGATCATCATCGACGAAGAACACGACACCTCCTATAAGCAGCAGGAAGGCCTGCGCTATCACGCCCGCGACCTGGCGCTGGTGCGCGCGCGCCAGGAAAACATCCCGATCCTGCTCGGCTCCGCAACCCCCTCCCTGGAAAGCCTGCACAACGCCCATAGCGGCCGCTACGCCCTGCTGCATCTGCGCGAGCGCGCCGGTGGCGCCAAGCAACCGCGCTTCTTGCGCCTGGACGTGAAAAGCCGACCGCTGGATTCCGGCATCTCCGGCCCGATGCAGCAAGCCATCGCGCAAACGCTGGAGGCGGGTCAGCAGGTCCTGGTGTTTCTCAACCGCAGAGGTTTCGCCCCGACCCTGCTCTGCCACGATTGCGGCTGGCTGTCAGAATGCCCCAGTTGCGATGCGCGGATGACCGTGCACCAGCGATTCCGCGAGCTGCGCTGTCATCATTGCGGGCATGTCGAACGCCAGCCGAGCAACTGCCCGAAATGCCATAACGTCGACCTGCGCCCGGTCGGCGCCGGCACCGAGCGCGCAGAAGAGCGCCTGGCCATCCTCTTCCCCCAGGTGCCCGTGCTGCGCGTGGACCGCGACAGCACCTCGCGCAAGGAGGCCATGACCACGCTGTTCAATACTGTGCAACGCGGCGAGCCATGCATTCTGGTCGGCACCCAGATGCTCGCCAAGGGGCACCACTTCCCGCGAGTGACCCTGGTGGCGATTCTCGATGCCGATGGCGGCCTGTTCTCGGCGGATTTCCGCGCCAGCGAACGTATGGCGCAGTTGATCGTCCAGGTCGCAGGGCGCGCCGGGCGTGCGGAAGAACCCGGCAAGGTGATCATCCAGAGCCACCTCGCCGACCACCCGTTGTTGGTGCAACTGACCGAACAGGGCTATTTCGCCTTCGCCGAGCAGGCCCTGAGCGAAAGGCGCAGCGCCGGCCTGCCGCCGTTCTGCCACCTCGCCCTGCTGCGCGGCGAAGCGCACAAACCCGGCCAGGCGGAAGAATTTCTCGACCTGGCCTGCACGGAAGCCGAGCTGCTGTTGAACGAACTCGGACTCAGCGGCATCGAACTGCTCGGCCCGGTGCCGGCGCCCATGGAACGCCGCGCCGGCCGCTACCGCGCGCAACTGCTGGTGCAGGCCAACGCCCGCGCGCCCCTGCATCGGTTATTGGCGCGCTGGACCCAGGCCCTGGAACAGATGCCCAGCGGCCGCGCCGTGCGTTGGTCGCTGGATGTCGACCCGATAGATTTGTTTTAAGCCACAAGCCACAAGCGAATCAGCCTGAAAATCGGAGCGCCAACGCACGCTTTTACTTACCGCTGATGACGTGCAGCTTGAAGCTGCGGCCGAAGGCCGCCGATAATGCCCAATTTTCCACCAGCGCCTTTGCGCGCCGCCGCTGACAACGGCCGACCGAGTAGATCATGAAAGACAGCATTCGCCACCTGATCCAGCAAGCCCTGACCCGCCTCACCGCCGAAGGCGTGCTGCCCGAAGGCTTGAGCCCGGCCATTCAGGTGGAGAACACCAAGGACAAGAGCCACGGCGACTTCGCCAGCAATATCGCCATGATGCTGGCCAAACCGGCCGCCATGAAGCCGCGCGACCTGGCGAAAAAGCTGATCGCCGCCCTGCCGAGCGACGCGCAGATCAGCAAGGTCGAGATCGCCGGGCCGGGGTTTCTCAACTTCTACCAGAACACCGACGCACTGGCCGGGCGCCTCGATGCCCTGCTTGCCGACGCCCACCTGGGCGTGCGCAAAGCCGGCGCGCCGCAGCGCGTGGTCGTCGATTTGTCGTCGCCGAACCTGGCCAAGGAAATGCACGTCGGCCACCTGCGTTCGACCATCATCGGCGACGCCGTGGCGCGGGTTCTGGAATTTCTCGGCGACACCGTGATCCGGCAGAACCACGTCGGCGACTGGGGCACCCAGTTCGGCATGCTGCTGGCCTTTATGGAAGCCAACCCGGAAGCCGCCGAAAGCGAACTGGCCGACCTCGAAGGCTTCTACCGCGCGGCGAAGAAATGCTTCGACGAGTCCACCGAATTCGCCGAGCGCGCGCGCGAGCTGGTGGTACAGTTGCAAGCCGGCGAACCCGAGTGCATGCGCCTGTGGCATCGGTTCAACGATATTTCCCTGTCACACTGCCAGAAAGCCTACGACCGCCTCGGGGTGAAGCTGACCCCGGCCGATGTCAAAGGCGAGAGCGCTTACAACGACGACTTGCCGGGCATCATCGAGGCCCTGCGCACCAAGGGCCTTCTCAGCGAAAGCAATGGCGCCCAGTGCGTATTCATGGACGAGTTCAAGAACGCCGAAGGCAACCCGCTGCCGGTGATCGTGCAAAAAGCCGGTGGTGGCTACCTGTACTCGACCACCGACCTGGCGTCCATGCGCTACCGCAGCCAGCAGCTCAAGGCCGAGCGCGCGCTGTACTTCGTTGACCAGCGCCAGGCTCTGCACTTCCAGATGACCTTCGAAGTAGCGCGCCGCGCCGGCTTCGTGCACCCGGGCATGCAACTCGAACATATGGGCTTCGGCACCATGAACGGCGCCGATGGCCGCCCGTTTAAGACCCGCGACGGCGGCACGGTCAAGCTGATCGACCTGCTCGACGAGGCCGAAGAGCGCGCCTACGGCCTGGTCAAAGGCAAAAACCCGGGGCTCGGCGAAGAAGAGCTGCGGCAGATCGCCCATGCCGTGGGCATCGGCGCGGTGAAGTACGCCGACCTGTCGAAACACCGCACCAGCGATTACAGCTTCAACTTCGAGCAGATGCTCAGTTTCGAAGGCAACACCGCGCCCTATTTGCTCTATGCCTACACCCGCGTGGCGAGCATCTTCCGCAAGCTCGACAAAAGCTTCGAGCAAATCGAAGGCAAGCTGGCGCTACAGGCGTCCCATGAAATCGAATTGGCCGGCAAACTCGCGCAGTTCGGCGAAGTGCTCAACGGCGTGGCCGAAAAAGGCGTGCCGCACCTGCTCTGCGCCTATCTTTACGACCTGGCGGGGCTGTTCTCCAGCTTCTACGAGCACTGCCCGATTCTCTCGGCCGAGGACCAGGCCACCCAACAAAGCCGCCTGCGCCTGGCCGCCCTGACCGGTCGCACGCTCAAGCAGGGTTTGCAACTGCTGGGCCTGGAAACCCTGGAGCGCATGTAAGTGGCTGCGCGCAAAAAAGCCGCACCGAAACGCGGCGCCAGCCGCTATCAGGCCCAGCCGAAGAAATCCGCCCCCGGCTGGATCTGGCTGGTCAGCGGCTTGGTGATCGGCGGTTTCATGGTGTTTCTGTTCAGCCTCGAACCCGGCCGCGATGACATAAAGCGCGCCAAGAACGAGCAGGCACGCGCCCCGCAAACCGCCAAACCCGCGCCCGGCAAGCCCGATAAAAACGAGCCGGATAAACCCAAGTACGACTTCTACACTTTGCTCCCCGAATCGGAAGTGATAGTACCGCCGCAAGCGGTGGAACCGCCTCCGCCGCCCGTACAGAAGCCGGTCAGCCCCGAGGAAGCGGCGAAAATCGACGCCGCGCGCGCCGAGGCGGCCCTCCAGGGCCTGACTCCGCCACCGCCGCCATTGGTCGCCCAGACTCCGGTCAGCACGCAGTTCTTCCTTCAGGCCGGCTCCTTCCGCCGCCGCGACGATGCCGACAGCCTACGCGCGCAGATCATCCTGCTCGGGCAGAACGTGCAGGTCGAGTCCGGCACAGTGCGCGAGGAAACCTGGCACCGGGTTCTGGTCGGCCCCTTCGCCACCCGCGAGCAACTGGCGCAGGCGCAGAAAACCCTGGCCGGCGGCGGCTTCAGCAACCTGTTATTGCAGCAACGCAAAACGCCCTGAGCACAGCGCCCTGAGCACAGCGCACGGTCGCATTCGGTTACAAGCCGCGCGGGGTTTCCGCCCACCCGCGCGGCTCGAGACTTGAACCGCGCGCCCAGCGCCCCAACATGAGTCTGCATTGGGCATTTTCGCCCCGCTGCGTGGAGACTCTCCCTTGACCACTATCGTTTCAGTACGCCGCAACGGCAAAGTCGTCATGGGCGGCGACGGCCAGGTATCGCTCGGCAATACCGTGATGAAAGGCAACGCGAAAAAAGTCCGTCGCCTCTACCACGGCCAGGTATTGGCGGGTTTCGCCGGCGCCACCGCGGATGCCTTCACCCTGTTCGAACGCTTCGAAGGCCAGCTCGAAAAACACCAAGGCCATCTGGTGCGCGCCGCCGTCGAACTGGCGAAGGATTGGCGTACCGATCGCTCCCTGAGCCGTCTGGAGGCGATGCTCGCGGTCGCCAATAAAGACGCCTCGCTGATCATTACCGGCAATGGTGATGTGGTGGAGCCCGAACACGGCCTGATCGCCATGGGTTCCGGCGGCGGTTTCGCCCAGGCGGCGGCCATGGCCCTGCTGCAAAAGACCGACCTGAGCGCCCGTGAGATCACCGAAACCGCTTTGAATATCGCCGGCTCCATTTGTGTCTTCACCAACCAGAATTTAACCATCGAGGAAGAAGACTGCGCCGAATAAGCGCGGTTTCTGCCGGAGTAACCCTGCATGTCCATGACCCCTCGCGAGATCGTCCACGAACTCAACCGCCATATCATCGGCCAGGACGACGCCAAGCGCGCCGTGGCCATCGCCCTGCGCAACCGCTGGCGACGCATGCAGCTGCCGCTGGAACTGCGCGCCGAAGTCACGCCGAAGAACATCCTGATGATCGGCCCCACCGGTGTCGGTAAAACCGAGATCGCCCGCCGCCTGGCGAAATTGGCCGGTGCGCCCTTCATCAAAGTCGAGGCCACCAAGTTCACCGAAGTCGGCTATGTCGGCCGCGACGTCGAATCGATCATCCGCGACCTGACCGACGCCGCGGTGAAAATGCTCCGCGAGCAGGAAATCGTCCGCGTGCGCCACCGTGCCGAAGACGCCGCCGAAGAACGCATCCTCGACGCCTTGCTGCCGCCGGCCCGTCAAGGCTTCGGCGATGAGCCGGTACACCAGGACTCCAACACCCGCCAGTTGTTCCGCAAGCGCCTGCGCGAAGGTCAGTTGGACGACAAGGAAATCGAGATCGAAATCGCCGAGGCGTCCGCCGGTATCGAGATCATGACCCCACCGGGCATGGAGGAGATGACCAGCCAGTTGCAGAACCTGTTCTCCAATATGGGCAAGGGCAAGAAGAAAAACCGCAAGATCAAGGTCAAGGAAGCGTTGAAGCTGGTGCGTGACGAAGAGGCCGCGCGTCTGGTCAACGAAGAGGAATTGAAGGCCCGCGCCCTCGAAGCCGTGGAGCAGAACGGCATCGTCTTCATCGACGAAATCGACAAGGTCGCCAAGCGCGGCAACGTCGGCGGCGCCGATGTCTCCCGCGAGGGCGTACAGCGCGACCTGCTGCCGCTGATCGAAGGCTGCACGGTCAACACCAAACTGGGCATGGTCAAGACCGACCACATCCTGTTCATCGCCTCCGGCGCCTTCCATCTGAGCAAACCGAGCGATCTGGTACCGGAACTGCAGGGTCGCCTGCCGATCCGCGTCGAACTCAAGGCCTTGTCGCCGGAAGACTTCGAACGGATTCTCAGCGAGCCGCAAGCCTCGCTGACCGAGCAATATGCCGCCCTGCTGAATACCGAGGGCCTGAGCATAGAGTTCGTCGCCGAGGGCATCAAGCGGATCGCCGAGATCGCCTGGCAGGTCAACGAGAAGACCGAGAACATCGGCGCGCGCCGCCTGCATACCTTGCTCGAACGTCTGCTCGAGGAAGTCTCGTTCAGCGCCGGAGATTTGGCCGGGCAGCAAAATGGCGCACCTATCGTGATCGATGCGGCCTACGTCAACAGCCACCTCGGCGAGCTGGCGAAGGACGAAGATTTGTCGCGCTATATTCTCTAAGAGCAGCCCCAAGCACCAAGCTACAAGCCACAAGCACCCCGCTTCAACTTGTAGCTTGGGACTTGTGGCTTGGAGCTTGCCATGCATATCCCCACCGCGATCAAGCTGCACAAAGCCAGCAAGACCCTGGAGCTGCAATACGGCCCCACCGAGCGTTACGACCTGCCTGCCGAATTCCTGCGCGTGCATTCGCCCTCGGCCGAGGTGCAAGGGCATGGCAGACCGATCCTGCAAACCGGCAAATTGCACGTGGGCCTGACGCATGTCGAGCCGACGGGCAACTATGCCCTGAAACTGTATTTCGACGATGGGCACGACAGCGGCCTGTTCACCTGGGACTACCTCTACCGCCTGGCCACCCAGCACGATTCGCTGTGGGCGGACTACGTCGCGGCGCTCAGCGCAGCGGGAAAATCCCGCGATCCCGACGAGTCCGCGGTAAGGCTTCTGCTATAGCGTGGCGGCGAAGAAAGCCAAGACCGACAAGTGGGAGACATGCAGCGCCGCTGCCTATATGCCCAAATGCATGCACACTCCACGAATACCCCCCGGTTAGAACGCATTTTCTAATCGTTATCGGCATACTTTGCGCGCCTCGGCCCACCTCGAGGCCTGCTTGCACAAATCAGAAAACTCGGGTAACCAGGGGCTATGGAAAAGCTTTCTGCGTCGGACTTCCGACGCATTGGTAATCGCGGATGGTTCCGCCCCTGTTAAACCCGGCCATTACTCGGCCTTCGGCCTTGTAAGCGCATAGTCGTACGCCGGTATCCGTCTCAGGACAATGGAGCGTTGTAGATGACCGACAAAAGCAATGACGATCTGAAATCGCAGGCATCAGAGAACACCCTTGGCGTAAATCCG
>CBIHQF010000067.1:0-11436 GCA_966211665.1 uncultured Pseudomonas sp.
TGGTGAGGAGCAGTTATGACTTCAACCTGAATTTTCTGAAGCAGGGCGGCGCTCAGGGCAAAGGAACTCTCGAACTGATGTTTCGATTCTCTGAAGTGAGCGGGGACCTCGGCGGCGAGGAAACGCTACCGTCCAACTGGATCATTCAATGGGAGCGCATGTTGGCCGACCATGCTCTCGAAATCGATCCGACCCTGACGAGCTTCCTCGCAGACCTCCCGAAGCAAGCGGGCCCCTTGGATGTGATGAGCTTCCTTGCCAAGCGTAATCTTTTGCGTGGCTACCTGTTCAGCCTTCCCACGGGCCAGGCCATGGCCGAACTGGTTTTGCCCGCGTGCGATCGCATGACGCCCGCCGACATCGAAGCCGCCTGCCGGCCAAAAACCACCGACGAGGAAATTGACCAGCTCACGGTTCTGCGGGCCGGTGGTTTCGAGAAGCGGACGCCGCTGTGGTTTTACATCCTGGCGGAAGCGAAGGTGAAGGGGTGCGGTAACCGTCTCGGCCCTCTCGGCAGCCTGATCGTCTGCGAAACGATCGTGGGGCTACTGCGTGCCAATCCGTGCTCGATCCTGAATGTCCCTTTCCAGCCGACTCTCGGGGTGAATCCCGGTCGGTTCGATTTGCAGGATCTACTCGTTGGCGCTGGCGTGCTCGACAGCCGGGTGGACGCCTGCGCTTGATCTTGAACCTTGCCCGGCCTGGCGTGCGTCGATGCCTCCGGCGTCGCCCAGGTTTGCCGCTTTGCTTGCCGGCAGGCGGAAAGGCTTTGCCGCTTGGCCCGGTTATCGGTTGCTGTTATTGAATAAACAACTGATAAATAAGGAAAAAATTATATGGCACGGGCCTTGCTAAATGTCTTGCACGGAACAACTGCAAGCCAATGGCAAAGGTTCAGACCATGAGTATCAGCTTCGATCGCGCACTCGGCATCCATGAGCAGGCTCTCGGCTTTCGCGCCCAGCGTGCCGAGGTATTGGCCAACAACATCGCGAACGCCGATACCCCGCACTACAAGGCGCGCGATCTGGACTTCGCCTCTGTGCTCGCCGAGCAGACCGGCAAAAGCCAGCGCGGCCCGGTCGATCTGAACCGTACCGACAGCCGGCATATCGCCGCCGAGGGTCTGAGCAGCGGCAATGCCAGCCTGGTCTACCGCAATCCGATGCATGCCTCTATCGATCAGAACACCGTCGACCTGCAGATCGAGCAATCGAGCTACGCCGAAAACGCAATCGATTTCCAAGCCAGCTTCACCTTCCTCAACAGCAAATTCAAAGGGCTGATCGGCGCCCTGCGCGGCGAATAAAGGAGCCTGATGCCATGTCACTTGCCAGTGTTTTCAATATTGCCGGTACCGGCATGAGTGCCCAGAGCACTCGCCTGAATACCATCTCCAGCAACATCGCCAACGCCGAGACGGTTTCCTCGAGCATCGACCAGACCTACCGCGCCCGTCACCCGGTGTTCGCCACCGTGTTCCAGCAGGCGCAGGACGGCAGCCGCGGCTCGTTGTTCGCCGAGCAGGACGAAGCCGGGCGTGGTGTGCAGGTGTTGGGCATCGTCGAGGATCAAGGCAGCCTGGTGCCGCGCTACGAGCCCGATCACCCGGCTGCAGACGCGAGCGGCTATGTGTATTACCCCAACGTCAACGTGGTCGAGGAAATGGCCGACATGATCTCCGCCAGTCGCGCCTTTCAGACCAACGTTGAAATGATGAACACCGCCAAACAAATGTTGCAGCGCGTGCTGACCCTGGGTCAGTAAGCCATCGACGAGGAATACAGGATGAGCATGGTAAGCGGCGTCAGTTCGGCACTCGACCAGTACCAGATCAAGCAGGACACCACGCAAAACAAGGAACTCGGCAAGAACGAGTTCCTCAACCTGTTGGTGGCCCAATTGAACAACCAGAACCCTCTGGAACCGCAAGGCAACGGCGAGTTCATCGCCCAACTGGCGCAGTTCAGCCAGGTCGAGGGCATCGAGAAACTCAACACCAGCATGGGCTCGTTGCTCAGCGGCTACCAGTCGTCCCAGGCGCTGCAGGCTTCGTCCATGGTCGGGCGCAAGGTGATAGTGCCGACCGATAAAGCGGTGGTCGATACCAGCGAGAGCTTCAAGGCCAGTGCGGTATTGCCGGTGACCAGCAGCAACGTGTTCGTCAATGTCTACAACAGCGCCGGGTCGGTGGTGAACCGTATCAACCTGGGTGAAAAGGCGGCGGGCAATGTCAGCTTCATCTGGGACGGCAAGGATTCCAGCGGCAATTTGTTGCCGCCCGGCACTTACAAGTTCGAGGCCCAGGCGACCTATGACGGCGAAACCAAGGGCCTGCACACCCTGCTGCCGGCCAACGTCGACAGCGTGACCCTGGGCGGCAGCGAGTTGATGCTCAATCTCGCCGGGCTCGGCACTGTGCCGCTCTCGCAAGTCCAGGTCATCGGTCAGTAACCAACAGATTCTAAGCGCCGGCGGGGCCGGCAAAGGAGACACCCATGGCGTTCAATATCGGTCTGAGTGGTCTGCGCGCGGCGACCAGCGACCTCAACGTGACCGGCAACAACATTGCCAACGCCGGCACCGCCGGGTTCAAGCAATCGCGCGCCGAGTTCGCGGATGTCTATGCGGCTTCCGTGCTGGGTTCGGGGTCCAACCCGCAGGGCAGTGGCGTGCTCCTGGGCGACGTGTCGCAGCTGTTCAACCAGGGCAATATCAACTACACGCAGAACGCCCTGGATCTGGCGATCAACGGCAACGGTTTCTTCCAGACCAGCAACAATGGCGAGGTCAGCTACACCCGCGCCGGTTATTTCGGTACCGACCGCGAAGGCTATATGGTGAATAACTTCGGTTATCGCTTGCAGGGTTATGCGGTGGACGCCGCCGGCAACCTGCAGAACGGTATCGTCGATGACCTACGCATCGAAACCGCCAGTCAGGCGCCACGGGCTACCGAGAACCTCGATCAGGTGTTCAACCTCAATTCGACCAATACGGTGCCGACTACCGTGCCCTTCGATCCGAGCGATCCGACCACCTACAATTCCTCGACCTCGACCAATATTTACGACAGTCAGGGCAATTCCCACGTGTTCACCCAGTACTTCATCAAGACCGGGGCCAACACCTGGGACATGAACGTGCTGATCGACGGCCGTAACCCGGACGACCCGACCCTGACCACGCCCTCGACGGTGAACCTGCAGTTCACCACCTCCGGGCAATTGGATGTCGCCGCGCTGATCGCCTCGACGCCGACCGGCTTCTCGGTCACCGCCGACGGCACCATCGACCTGACCACCTGGGTGCCGGCCGCGCCGGATACCTCGGTGCCGCCGGTATGGTCGGCCAACGGTGCGACCGCCGCGGCGACCGGGGTGAATATCGATCTGCGCGATGCCACCCAGTTCGCCAGCTCGTTCGCGGTCAACAGCGTCAGCCAGGACGGTTACACCACCGGGCAGTTGGCGGGCCTGGAGATCGACGACACCGGGGTGATTTTCGCCCGCTACACCAACGGCCAATCGAATATCCAGGGCCAAGTGATCCTGGCCAATTTCGCCAATGTGCATGGGCTGACCCCGGTCGGCAAGACTGCCTGGGTACAGTCGTTCCAGTCGGGCGAGCCGGTGATCGGCACGCCGCGTAGCGGCACCCTCGGGGCCTTGCAATCGGGTGCCCTGGAGGACTCCAACGTCGAACTGTCCGATCAACTGGTCAACCTGATCGTCGCCCAGCGCAACTACCAGGCCAACGCCAAGACCATCGAGACCGAAAGCGCGGTGACCCAGACCATCATCAACCTGCGTTGATAGTGCGGCGCGCCCGGGGTTGCCGCCCCTTGCCGCCTGCGGCAACGACTCGCCGGAAAAGACTCCCTTGTGGAGTCTTTTCCGTTTAAATAATTAATGTATTTCAATGACTTAATGATTTTTCGCGTTGGCTGGCACGCGGCTTGCTGTACTGCTTGTACAGAGCACAGGGCGGTATGCCCATCGCGGAGAGTTGACCATGGACAAAATGCTGTACGTCTCCATGACCGGAGCCCACAACAACACCCTGGCCCAGCGCGCCCACGCCAACAACCTGGCGAATATCTCGACCAATGGCTTCCGCCGCGATTTCGAGCAGGCGCGGGCGATGCCAATTTTCGGCGACGGTTATCCGACGCGGGTCTATGCGATGAGCGAGCGTCCGGGGACCGACTTCACTCCGGGCTCGATGCAGGAGACCGGCCGCGACCTCGACGTGGCGGTGGGCGGCAAGGGCTGGCTGGCGGTGCAGGCGCCGGATGGCAGCGAAGCCTATGTGCGCACGGCCAGCCTGAATATCGACTCCCTGGGCGTGTTGCGCACCGGCAACGGCTTGCCGGTGATGGGCAACGCCGGGCCCATCGCCGTGCCGCCGGAGCAGAAAATCGAAATCGGCCAGGACGGCACCATCAGTATCCGCGCCCTCGGCGAGGGGCCCAGCGTGCTCGCCGAAGTCGACCGCTTGAAGCTGGTCGACCCCGATCCCAAGCAGTTGGAGAAGGGCAGCGACGGCATGATCCGCTTCAAGGGCCAGGAGCCCGTTCTGGCCGATGCCAGGGTGCAAGTCACCTCCGGCTTTCTCGAGTCGAGCAATGTCAACGCCGTGGAGGAGATGACCGCGATCCTCTCCCTGTCCCGCCAATTCGAGCTGCAAGTGAAGATGATGCGCACCGCCGAAGACAATTCTTCAGCGATGGCGCGCGTTTTGCAGATGAGCTAATTACCAGCACGCGGCGCCGTTAAAACGACGCCCGAGGAGAATCGATATGCTTCCGGCACTGTGGGTCAGTAAAACCGGTCTGTCCGCCCAGGACATGAACCTGACCACCATTTCCAACAACTTGGCCAACGTTTCGACCACCGGCTTCAAGCGCGATCGCGCCGAGTTCGAGGACTTGCTGTACCAGATCCGCCGTCAGCCCGGCGGCCAGTCCAGCCAGGACAGCCAACTGCCGTCCGGCTTGCAGCTGGGTACCGGTGTGCGGGTGGTCGGCACCCAGAAGATCTTCACCGCCGGCAGTCTGCAAACCACCGAGCAGCCGCTCGACCTGGCGATCAACGGTCGTGGTTTCTTCCAGGTATTGATGCCCGACGGCACCGTGTCCTACACCCGCGACGGCAGCTTTCACCTGAATTCCGACGGCCAGATGGTCACCTCCAGCGGTTATGCCCTGGAGCCGGCGATTGTCCTGCCCGACGAAGTGCGCACCTTCACCGTCGGCGAAGACGGCACCGTGTCGGTGACCACCACCGGCAACCCGCAGCAGCAGATAGTCGGTAACCTGCAAACCGCCGACTTCATCAACCCGGCCGGCCTGGAAGCCATCGGCAACAACCTGTTTCTGGAAACCGCCTCCAGCGGCGCGCCCCAGGTCGGCACGCCAGGTCTCAACGGCTTGGGCCCGACCCTGCAGAACACTCTGGAGAACTCCAACGTCAGCGTGGTCGAGGAGTTGGTGAACATGATCACCACCCAACGCGCTTACGAGATGAACTCGAAAGTCATCTCCACCGCCGACCAGATGCTCGGCGCCCTGTCGCAGAACCTTTAACGCCGGGGTAGGGCGGTAGCCCTGTCCCGTTTCGTCAGCAACGCCGTGAGGTAGTGGTTATGAACCGGCTTCTTATTCTTCTCGCAGCCCTGGGCCCGATGGTCCTCAGCGGTTGCATGGCGCCTGCGCCCAAGCCGGACGACCCCTATTACGCGCCGGTGCTGCCACGTACCCCGCTGCCGGCGGCGCAGAATAACGGCGCGATTTACCAGGCCGGTTTCGAGAACAGCCTGTTCGACGACCGCAAAGCCCATCGCGTCGGCGACATCATCACCATCACCCTCAACGAGCGTACCCAGGCGAGCAAGAACGCCAACAGCCAGATTCAGAAAGACAGCAATACCGATATCGGGTTGCCCACCCTGTTCGGCATGGCGGTCACGCCGAAGAACCCGCTTGCCGCCATCGGCGCGCTGGGCATGGGCGCGGATAACCTGGGGCTCAACTCCAGCTACGAAGCGACCCGCGAGACCGAAGGTTCCGGCCAGGCCGGGCAGAGCAACAGCTTGAGCGGCTCGATCACCGTGACCGTGGCCGAGGTGCTGCCCAACGGCATTCTCTCGGTACGCGGCGAGACGTGGATGACCCTCAACACCGGCGACGAGCTGGTGCGCATCGCCGGCCTGGTAAGGGCCGACGATATAGCCACCGATAACACCGTGCCCTCGACCCGTATCGCCAACGCGCGCATCACCTATTCCGGCACCGGCGCCTTCGCCGACGCGGCTCAGCCGGGTTGGCTGGATCGCTTCTTTATCAGCCCGCTGTGGCCGTTTTGAGGCTGGGGAGTATGCGCATGTTCAAATCGACGATTGCCCTGATCGCACTGCTGCTGGCCGGCGTCGCTCAAGCTGAGCGGCTCAAGGACCTGGCGAGCATCCAGGGCGTGCGCAGCAACCAGTTGATCGGCTACGGCCTGGTGGTCGGCCTCAACGGCACCGGCGACCAGACCACGCAGACGCCGTTCACCGTGCAGACCTTCAACAACATGATGGCGCAGTTCGGCATCAAGGTGCCGCAAGGCGGTAACGTGCAATTGAAGAACGTCGCGGCGGTGTCCATCCATGCCGATCTGCCGGCGTTCGCCAAGCCGGGACAGACCATCGATATCACTATCGCCTCGATCGGCAACGCCAAGAGCCTGCGCGGCGGCAGCCTGCTGATGACGCCGCTGAAAGGCATCGACGGCAATGTCTACGCCATCGCCCAGGGCAACCTCGTCGTCGGCGGTTTCGACGCCCAGGGCGGCGACGGTTCGCGGATCACCGTCAACGTGCCTTCGGCCGGACGGATTCCCGGCGGCGCCACCGTCGAGCGGCCGGTGCCGAGCGGTTTCAACCAGGGCAATACGCTGACCCTGAACCTCAACCGCCCGGACTTCACCACCGCGAAGAATATCGTCGACCATATCAATGAGCTGCTCGGCCCGGGCGTGGCCCAGGCGCTCGACGGCGGCTCGATCCGGGTCAGTGCGCCGCTCGATCCGAGCCAGCGGGTGGATTACCTGTCGATCCTGGAGAATCTCGAAGTCGAGGTTGGCCAGGCGGTGGCCAAGGTCATCATCAATTCGCGTACCGGCACCATCGTCATCGGCCAGAACGTGCGCGTGCAGCCGGCCGCCGTGACCCATGGCAGCCTGACCGTGACCATTACCGAAGACCCGATCGTCAGCCAGCCCGACGCGCTGTCCGACGGGGTGACCGCGGTGGTGCCGCGCTCGCGGGTGAATGCCGATCAGGAGGCCAAGCCGATGTTCAAGTTCGGTCCCGGCACCACCCTGGATGAAATCGTTCGTGCGGTGAATCAAGTCGGCGCCGCGCCTTCCGACCTCATGGCCATCCTGGAGGCGCTCAAGCAAGCCGGCGCCCTGCAGGCCGACCTGATCGTTATCTGAGGGGGCTGGGCGTGACTTCAGTTATTTCACCGATTGCGTTGTCGCCTGAGCGCGCGCCAGGCAAGGCACAGCCCGCAGGCAATGGTCGCTCCCTTGGCAAGGGCTGTAACGCTGCATGGCGTGCGCTCAGGCACAACCCGAAGGGCCGGGCCGGCTTTTGCGCGGAGCTGCGTTCTTCGTCACTTATTTGGATCAACCAAACTTCGCTCCTCACGCCTTGCCCTGCGCAAAAGCTGGCTCCGGCGCAACGGCGAAATAACTGAGGTCACGCCCATATGGACTCTCGACTTTCGGCAGGACTACTCGGTGCGGGCAACAGCCCGCTGGACAGCGGCGCGTTCAACGACCTCAATCGCCTGCAGCAATTCAAGGTCGGCGGCGACAGCGAAAAGAACATCCGTAAGGTCGCCCAGGAGTTCGAGTCGTTGTTCCTCAACGAGATGCTCAAGGCCATGCGCTCGGCCAACGAAGTGTTCGCCGAAGGCAACTTCATGAACAGCAACGAGAGCAAGACCTACCAGGACATGTACGACCAGCAGTTGTCGGTGAGCATGTCCAATAACCAGAACGGTATCGGCCTGGCCGACGTGCTGGTGCGGCAGATGTCGAAGATCAAGAATCCCGGCAGCCGGCCCAACCCGTTCGCCCAGGTCGGCGAACCCTCGCCCGCCGCACCGAGCAAGCCGCTGGCCAAGGTCGACGCCAGCCGCAACGACGCGGCCTTGCTCAATCAGCGTCGCCTGTCCTTGCCCGTCAGCCCGGCCAATCGGCTGCTGGCCGGCATAGTACCGACTACCGATGCCGCAGCCGGTCAGGCCCTGGCGCAGCAGGATTGGCTACCGGCCAAGACCTTCGCCGCACCGAGCGACAAAGCCCTGAGCGTGAACGGCAGCGACGCCATCACAGGGCGGCGCTTGGCCCTGGCGTCGAACGCGCCCGGCAAGACGGCCTTCGGCTCGAAGGACGAGTTCATCGCCGCGATGCTGCCGATGGCGGAAAAAGCCGCGGAGAAAATCGGCGTCGACCCCCGTTATCTGGTGGCCCAGGCGGCTCTGGAAACCGGTTGGGGCAAATCGATCATCCGCCACAGCGACGGCTCCAGCAGCCACAACCTGTTCGGCATCAAAACCCATAACAGCTGGGACGGCGAGTCGACCAAGGTGCTGACCACCGAATACAAGGGCGGTAAAGCGGTGAAGGAGGCGGCGTCGTTCCGTCAGTACGACTCCTTCGCCCAGAGTTTCGAGGATTACGTGAGCTTCCTGCAGAGCAACGGCCGCTATGAAACCGCGCTGAAGTCCACCGAGAACCCCGAGCGTTTCGTCCGCGAGTTGCAACAGGCCGGTTATGCCACCGACCCGCACTATGCGCGCAAGATCAATCAGATCGCCCGGCAGATGCAGACCTACCAGATGGTCGCCGCTGCCAGTACCCCGACCACCAGCGGATAAGATCGAGCCATGGCTGACTTACTCAATATTGGCCTGTCCGGGCTGTCCGCGAACAAGACCTCGTTGGCGGTCACCGGCCACAATATCACCAACGTCAATACACCGGGTTTTTCCCGCCAGGAAACCGTCCAGGCCACGCGTATTCCGCAATTCAGCGGCGCGGGCTATATCGGCTCCGGCACCACCCTGGTCGATGTGCGGCGCATTTATAACGATTTCCTCAATACCCAGGTGCGCAGCGGCACCGCACTCAACAGCGACGTGCAGGCCTATCTGAGCCAGATCAACCAGCTCGATTCGCTGCTGGCCGGCAGCACCACGGGGATCAACCCGGGCTTGCAAAAGGTGTTCGCCGCCTTGCAAACCGCTGCCGAGGACCCTGCCAATATTCCGGCGCGGCAGTTGGCGCTGTCCGAGGCCGAGGGCCTGGCCAAGCGCTTCAACACCGTGTACGACCGGCTCTACGAACAGAACGCTTTTATCAATAAGCAGCTGTCGGCGGTGACCGATCAGGTCAATCAGCTGGCCGGTTCGATTGCCGGCTATAACAATGCCATCGCCGTGGCCGCCTCCAACGGCCAGCAACCCAACGACCTGCTCGACGCCCGCGAAGAGGCGGTGCGCAAGCTCTCGACCTTTATCGGCGTCACCGTGGTGCCCCAGGACGACAACAGCTACAACCTGTTCGTCGGCTCAGGGCAGCCGTTGGTGGTTGGCAGTACCGCGTCCCGTCTGGAAGTGACGCCGGGCTTGTCCGACCCGCTGCGCAGCGAAGTGCAGTTCGTCAGCGGCAACTCGCGCCAGGGCATCACCTCGCTGATCACCGGCGGCGAGATGGGCGGGATGATCCGCTACCGCGAAGACGTGCTGGACACCACTTTGAACGCGGTCGGGCGCCTGGCCCTGTCGATCACCGATCAGGTCAACCGTCAGCTCGGCCAGGGCCTGGATCTCAATGGCGAGTTCGGCAACGGCTTGTTTCGCGCGCTCAACGACCCGGGGCTGATCGGCGAGCGCAGCCTGGCGCGGGTTGGCAACAGCGACACCACCGCCAACCTCAATGTGCTGATCGAAGACACCACCCAACTGACCACCAGCGACTATGAAGTCGAGTTCACCAGCGCCGTGGATTACACCGTGCGCCGGGTGTCCGACGGCACCAGCTTTGGCCCCTTCGACATCACCGTGGTGCCGGCTGCCGAGGTCGATGGTTTTTCCCTTAACGTGGCCAGTGGCACCTTCGCCGCCGGCGATCGTTTCCGCGTGATGCCGACCCGCAATGCCGGTTCCTATATCCGCGCGGACATGAAAAACCCCGAAGAGCTGGCTTTCGCCGCGCCGCTGAAATCGCAAACCAGCCCGGCGAATATCGGCACCGGGGTGATCAGCCAGCCGACCCTGATCACCGAAATCGACATCTACGACCTCGTAGCGCAGGCCGACATGGAGACCAGCCTGCGCAATGCGCCGCCGCTGCGCATCGTCATGGGCGCCACGGGCGGGGCGACCCAGGGCTACGACGTGGTCGATATCAACGGCAACATAATCGATTCCGGAGTCATAGTGCCGGGGGACAACAACACCCTGACCATCAACGTCCCCGCGTCGGCCGGCCCGCCCGTGGTGCCCACGGCGTTCGAATACGAAGTCAGCATCAGCGGTCGTCCCCAGGCGGGCGACAACTTCTCGGTGTCCTTCAACACCAACGGCGTATCGGACAACCGCAATGCGTTGAAACTGATCGACCTGCAGAACCGCGCGGTGATCGGCATCAACCCGGCGGCGCCGACCACCACGGGCTCGAGTTTTACCGATGCCTATGGCGACCTGATCGAGCGGGTCGGCACCTTGACCAGCCAAGCCCGGGTCGATGGCGAAGCGACCGAGGCGATACTCAAGCAGGCCACCAATAACCGCGACTCGATATCGGCGGTCAACCTCGACGAAGAGGCGGCGAAACTGATCCAGTTCGAGCAGTACTACCAGGCGTCGGCGCAAATCATTCAAGTTGCGCGTAATCTGTTCGATACATTGATTAATACGTTCTGACGCGGTTTTTCATGGCGTTCGGGCGACGAGGCTAGTTTTATGGTCATGCGCATCTCCTCCATTCAGGCAGTCAACAACGGTGTGAACGGCATCGGGCGCAATTACGCCGATGTGATTCGCACCCAGGAGCAGATCAGCAGCGGCAACCGCATCCTCACCCCGGCGGACGACCCGGTGGCCTCGGTTCGCTTGCTACAGCT
The DNA here is from genome assembly GCA_966211665.1 of uncultured Pseudomonas sp. GTDB lineage: Bacteria > Pseudomonadota > Gammaproteobacteria > Pseudomonadales > Pseudomonadaceae > Aquipseudomonas. The sequence goes on from CBIHQF010000067.1 coordinate 11,182, forward strand.
CGAGCAGCAGCAATCGGTGCTCAAGCAATACAAGGACAACCTCACCGCGGCGAAGAACAGCCTGACCCAGGAGGAAACCACCCTGACCTCGACGGTCAACGTGCTGCAACGTATCCGCGAGTTGGCCGTACAGGCCGGTGGCGGGGCGCTGTCGGCGGAGGATCGCAAGTCCATCGCCAAAGAGCTGGGCGAGCGCGAAAACGAACTGCTCAACCTGATGAACAGCCGCAACGCCCGTGGCGAATACCTGTTCAG
>CBIHQF010000068.1:0-11295 GCA_966211665.1 uncultured Pseudomonas sp.
CGGCGAGGCATAGAGGTGGCTGATGCCGAGGCGGGCGAAGTAATCCACTAGGGGCACGGCGTCGTCAAGGGTGAAGCCGCGGTGGAACTGCAAGCGCACGCTCGCAAGAAGCTCAGTCATGGCGTGGTTCCTCGCGGCTCCGGCGGGTTTGCCGCAGCCGTTTGAGGCGCCGGGCTGCGGCGGGCGTGTCGAGCATGCCGTCCACCGGCAGCGCCCAGCGTCGGCGCCAATTGGGATGCCGATCGCCGGGGCCGGGCAGGTTGGCTTGTTCCTCCTGGCCCAGGGCATCTTCTAGAGGCAGCAGCACCAGAGGCGCCGGGGTGCTGGCGATATAGCCGACGCAGGCGTCGAGTTGGCGCTCAGGATCGTGCTCGCCGGCCTCCAGCTGGCCGCTGGCACACAGCGCCTCGTGCAGGGCGGCTTTGTCGTGCTGGCGCTGCTGCAGGTCGAGCTGGCTTTGTTCGGCGTTTTCATGGCCCGCGGCTTGCCGCCATTGGATATCGCGCCCGCTCAGCCAGCCGCACATGCTGGGTAAATCATGGGTGGTGGTGGTGGCCAGGGCATCGTCGGGCCAGTCCTCGGGGGCGATGAAGCGCCCGTCGCGCTGCTCGAATTGCAGTACCCGCATGCCGAGAATCCGGCGTTGCGCCAAGGCTTCGCGCAGGCCCTCGGGCACCGTGCCGAGATCCTCCCCGACGATCAGTGCCCGGCTGCGCCAGGATTCGAGGCAGATCAGGCGCAGCAGATCGGTGAACGGGTAGTCGAGGTAGGCCCCCGCGCGGGAATTGCTGCCGCGGGGGAACACCCACAGGCGCTTGAGCCCCATGATGTGGTCGATGCGCAAACCGCCGGCATGGGTGAGGTTGGCCTGCAGCATTTCGATAAAGGCGCGGTAACCGTTGCGCTGCAAACCCTCGGGGGAAAAGGCCGAGAGGCCCCAATCCTGACCGGAACGGTTGAGGATATCCGGCGGCGCCCCGACGTTGAGGGTGTGCAGGAATTCGTCCTGACGCGCCCAGGCTTGGCTGCCGGCACCGTCCGCGCCCACCGCGAGGTCGGCGATCAGGCCGATTTTCATCCCGGCGGCGCAGGCGGTGTTTTGCGCGCGGGCCAGGCAGCGACCGATCAGCCATTGGCAGAAGGCGTGGTAGGCGACTTCGCCACGGCGTTGCACGGCGAATTCCTGCACCGCCGAATGCGCGGGGTTGCGGTACTTAGCGGGCCAGTTGCGCCAGTCGCCGGGCTGGCCGTCGGCGAGCATATGCGCATGCAGCGCCTCGAAGCGACAGTGCTGTTGCAGCACCTCTCCGCCTTCGCGGCGGAAACGCTGGAAATCCTCGGTCAATTGCGGCGTGCTGTCGCCGAACTGCGCATACAAGGCGCGCAGCAGCGCTTGCCTGGCGCTGGCCACCGCCGGCCAATCGATCAGCGACAGCCCCTCGAGCCGCCCCCACTCGTGTTCCAGGGCGCAGGCCTTGAGCGCGACGCCGACGGCCTGCTCGCCGAGGATCGACCCGGGCGCGGCATAGAGCACGTTGAACAGCAGGCGGCTGGAGGGCGAGTAGGGACTGTAGATATCCCGATTGGCGGCGAACATCGCATGGGTGGGGCTGATGGCCAGGGCGTCGGCGCCTTTGTCCGCGGCATTGCGCGCCAGGATTTCCAGCGCCTTGCTGTCGCCGAGGCCGCCGTCGCCCGCGCGGCGCAACGCATACAGCTGCGCGGTAAGGCCCCAGGCGTAGCGGCGCCCGGTGAGGTCGGCCACGCTCTGACAGGTCGGCGGCGCGACCGCCAGGGTCAGTTGCCGACCGCCGATCAGCAGTTTGTGATAGCCGCAGCGTTCGATCGGCGGCAGGCGGGCGGCATGATCGAGGCGGCCATCGATGCGTTCGCCGCCTTCGCAGATCAACAGAAAAGGCGTATCGGGCTGAAAATGCCGGCTGAGGATAAGCGTCTGCTCGCGTTCCAGCGTGAGCAGCGCCGGCAAGGGTGGATGGCGTTTTCGTTCCTCGATCAGGGCGAGGCTTTCGGCGATTTGTCGAATGCTCCCGGCGCGTTGGCCGAGGGCTTCGAGCAAAGCGCGTTGCGCGGGCACGGCGACATGCTGGGCGCGGCCATCCGCGTCGGTCCAGTCGACGTTCAGGCCAGCGGCGCGGGCCAGCTTTGCCAGTGCGGCGTCGCTCACGGACGGTTCTCCATGCTTACGGCGATGCTGCGCGGTGCGAGCGCGCCCTGGGCGAAGCGGCCGAGGTCCAGGCCCCTGCTGAATAGCAGGCGCGCGTCCGGGGCGAGCGCCTCGCAACGCACCACCGTATCGCTGAGGTTGAGGTCGATACGCAGCAGGTTGCTGTCACCCAGGCGCCAGACGGCGGCAAGCGCGCCCTTGGCGAAGATGCTCAGGCGTTCCGAGTGCGTACCGGGGAGGCGAGGGACCAGGTGTTCGCGGCGCAACTTCAGCAATTCCTGGTAATAGTCTCGCCAGGCCTGCTGCTCGGGGTGTTGTTGTGGCGCGAATACGACCTGGGAGTCGGTGAAACTGCTCAGCGCGTTGGGGTCGGGGATTCGCTCGCGCTGCGCCGGGTCGGCGAACTCGGCGAATTCGCTGAACTCGTTGCGGCGCCCCTCGCGTACCGCGCTGGCCAGCGGGTCGCGGTAATCGGTGAAGTACAGGAAAGGCTGCCTGGCGCCCCAGTCCTCGCCCATGAACAGCAGCGGCACCATGGGGCACAGCAGCAGCAAGGCGATGGCGGCCTTGAGCGCATCCTCGTCGGCGAGTTCGATCAAACGCTCGCCGAACGCGCGGTTGCCGACCTGGTCGTGGTTCTGCAAGAACAGCACGAAGGCGGTCGGCGGCAGGTGCCCACTGGGTTCCCCGCGCGCATGGCCATGGCGGTTGGGCTGTCCCTGGTAGACGAAGCCCTCCGTCAGGCAGCGCAGCAGTTTATGCGTGGGATCTTCGGCGAAATCCGCGTAATAACCTTGGCACTCGCCGGTGAGCAGCACATGCAGGGCGTTATGCCCGTCGTCGTTCCATTGTGCGACGTAGCCTTGGTTCAATAGGCTCGCGGTATTGTCCTCATTCTCCAAAACCAGGTGCACCTGGCGATTGGTGCCGACCGCGTCGTGCACCCGCTCGGCCAGCTCGAGGAGAAAGCCCTTATCGGGGATGGCGTGTACCGCATCGAGGCGCAGGCCGTCGACGCGGTAATCGAGCACCCACATCAGGGCGTTTTCGCAGAAGAAATCCCGCACCTGCGGGCGCTGGAAATCGATCGACGGTCCCCAGGGCGTCTGCCCCTCATCATAGAAGAAAGCCTGGGCGTAGTGCCCCAGATAATTGCCCTCGGGGCCGAAGTGGTTGTAGACCACATCGACCAGAACCATCAGGCCCAGACCGTGCGCCTTGTCGATCAGGCGTTTCAGCTGGGCGGGCGTGCCGTAGGCGCTGGAAGGGGCGAACGGCAGCACGCCGTCGTAGCCCCAGTTGCGCCGTCCGGGAAACTCGCCCAGGGGCATCAGTTCGATGGCGGTAACGCCGAGGTCGACCAGGCTCGGCAAAAACGCCTCGACAGCGCTGAATCCGCCGAACAGGCCCACGTGCAGTTCGTAAATCACCGCCTCGTGCCAGGGCCGCCCTTGCCAGTCAGGCGTTTGCCAGCGATAAGCCTGGTGGTCGACCAGTTGGCTCGGCCCGTACACACCCTCGATTTGCGCCCGCGAGGCGGGATCCGGCACCAACTGGCTTTGATCGATCAGAAAGCGGTAGGTCGCACCTGTAGCGCATTCCAGGCGCGCGCTGAACCAGCCGTCCTCTTCGGGGTGCATCGCATGGGGCAGGCCATCGCTGAACACCACCGCAACCTGCGTGGCATTCGGTGCCCAGAGGGAAAACCGTGCGGTTCGTTCGTTTTCGCGCAATGCGCCGTGCTTGTACTCGACCGGCGTAATCAAATTACCCCCTCCGCCAGTGCTTTCGCGGCGCCGGCGTGCGCGTGCGGCAATATCAGTTTGCGGTAGAGCTGGTCGTACGGCTGCGCGGCCTGATGCCAATGAAGTGGCGTGGTCATGGCCTGGCAGCGCATGGCATTGAGCAGCTCGGGATGCTGGAACACATTCAGCGCACGTCGAATGGCCTGCAGATAACTGGGCCGGCTGGCTTCGTCGAAGAGGAAACCGTTCACCCCGTCTTCGATTGTGTCGGCCAGGCCGCCGGTGCGGCGGGCAATCGGCAGGGAAGCGAAACGTTGCGCGTACATCTGACTGAGGCCGCATGGCTCGAAGCGCGAGGGCATCAGCAAAAAGTCGCTGGCGGCGAATAGGCGCCGTGCATCGGTTTCGTTGAAACCGATGCGCACGCCTATGCGGCCGGGGTGACGCCGGGCCAGGCCGCTCATGGTCGCTTCCAGTTCGGGTTCGCCACGGCCGATGACGGCGAGCCGGCCTCCCGCTTCGACGATGGTTTCGGCGACGGCCAGGGTGAGGTCGATGCCTTTTTGCTCGACCAGGCGCGAGACCACCGCGAACAGCGGGCCGGGATCGCAATCCAGGCCGAAGAGTCGTTCCACGTAAGCGGCGTTGGCCCGTTTGCCTTGCCAGCGCTGAGCGCCGAAACCTTCGATCAGATGCGGGTCGCTGGCGGGGTTCCAACTGTCGTCGATGCCGTTGGCGATCCCGCTCAAACGGCCCTCGGTGACCATGCGCCTGAGCAGCCCATCGAGCCCGCAGCCGAAATCGGCGGTGGTGATCTCGCGGGCATAGGTCTGGCTGACCGTGGTGACATGGCTGGCGTAAGCGATGCCGGCTTTCATGAACGACAGCTTGCCGTAGAACTCCATATTGGCCCGGGCGCCGCTCAACGCTTCCTCGGGCAGGCCCAGTTCCGGCGAGCGACGCGCGTCGCACAGACCTTGATAGGCCAGGTTGTGAATGGTGAAGATGCTCGGCGTGCGCAGCCCGCGCCAGGCCATATAAGCGGGTGCCAAGCCACTGGGCCAATCGTTGGCGTGCAGCAGCTCCGGGCGCCATTGCATACCGGCGTTGCCGGCGGCGATCTCCGCGGCGGCCAACCCCAACCGGGCGAAACGGATGGGGTTATCGGGCCAGTCGCGGTTCTCGGTGTCGGTATAGGGCGAGCCATCGCGCTCATAGAGCGCGGGGCAAAGAATCACATAAACGATCAAGCCGTCGCTGAGATCCATCCGGCCGATACGGCAGGCGGGCAGGGCGGCATGGCCGGCGATACGGCCGATTATGCGAATGCGGTTGCCGCTGGCCAGCACCTGCGGATAACCGGGGATCAGCACGCGAATATCGTGGTACGCCGAAAGCGCCCTCGGCAGGGCGGCGGACACATCGCCGAGCCCGCCGACCTTCACCAGGTCGGCGAACTCCGAGGTCACATAAAGAATCTTTTTCTTGTTGCTATTGATGTGTTCCAAGAGCTGCGGTCTGGCTGTTAGAAAGTCCAGATCGTCTAATTGAGCCGGAGCTCCAAGATTTCCCATACCATCCTCCGGTGATGCACTCTGGCAGGGCAAGGCAACCCCGCACACTCAATGGCAAGCCGTTAAGCGACTCCGTGGTTTGCGAGCTGATGTACAAGCTGGCGTTTAATGAAGCCTCCGAGGAATCCAGACCGGCCGTGGATTTGGAAAGTTTCACCTTTTTTATTAGGTAATGGCGCCGCTAACAGCACTGAAAAAACCTCTGAACCTAGGGCTCGGCAGCCTTTCCAACTCCCCGTGATGAATGCGCCGGCAGCAAGCGAAAAACAGGAGTGGCGGAATGCGCGGTATCGAGCGGACGGTCGATTTTCTAAAGCGAAACAATTTGGTCATGACCACCGCGGAATCGGCTACCGCGGGGCTGATCGCCGCGATGGTCGCCGATGTCCCCGGTTGCGCAGAGGCGTTCGATAGTGGCTTCGTGGCTTATTCGGTGGCGGCGAAAAAGTCCCTGTTGGGCGTTAACGCGCAAACCATCGAAACCTTCGGTTTGACCAGCGAAGAAGTGGCCGGTGAAATGGCCCGGGGCGCACTGGCGCGTAGTGCTGCGACTATCGCCCTGGCCAATACCGGTATGGCGGCGGCGGACGACGAGTTGGATGGCGTTATGTGTTTCGCCTGCGCGATGGAAGTTCGCGGGCATATAGAAGTGGTCAGTGAAACCATCAAATTCGAAGGCGAGCGCAACAAGGTCAGGATCGCTGCCGCGCGCCATGCCCTGTTGCACTTGCCCGAATGCTGCGAACGCCTCAAAGGCTCTGAATAGAGGCGTTGCCGGATGGAACTAGAAAGACCAGTTGCGTTTGATGATCTCTATGCTCAAGCCGCTACCCATGCCCTGAAAAAGCTCTTGGGAAAACTCGGTATAGAGCGTGTTTTCGTCTTCATGGCACTGCAGTATCGACAGGCTTATGTCCGCGGGAGCAAGCAATTGTGCGCCGTTCTCCGCACAATCATCCGTGCAATTGCGCTGATCGAGCAGCGGGAAGCTAGCCTGCGCCTGGCAGGTGGCGTACCCGCGTCCCGCCGAATAAGCCGAACTGAACTCGTTACGATGAGGGAAGTATTCGATATCTTCTTTTAATATCGATGCCGTGGTTTGCTTGCTATATAAAACGATAGCGCTGATTAATGTGGCGGTACTTATAAATGCGGTGAAGCCACATAACAGAATACTCAAGCGTTGTTCGCGTTCAGCCCAATTCCATTCGCCGAAAAAATATTTATATGTGCTAATTTCCATATTCCTCTCCTGCCATGGAGCAGCTATTCAGTGCTGACCGATAGTACTTCTGGTCTATCGCGATAGCGCTTCGTCCGTAAATCGACCCCTTTCAAGAAAAACCACATGGCAGGTGTGTCAATTGATTTTATCTAGTGCCCTGATCTCATAATTATGAACCTCTTAGTTTTAATAGAGGTTTCTTCGAATATGTGGGTAGCGCATCAGTGCAGCAAGGCTGAATAGCCGCACGACATGACAATGCTCCTTTTTCGCTGAGCAGATCAAGCCTTATCAAGCGCACGATCTCTTCGAGAGTGAGACTTCGATCAACTACTCGCTTAAATTCTGCGCCGTTGCGCAGGCTGATGGCCAGTATCGAGCTACCGTCCGGTCTGCCCGTGCTTGACACCTTGCACTCGCAAAGGTCACTCAAGATACTGCCCAAGTCGGTCGTCATTCTTCCCTGCCTCAGGCCGCGTAGGTTAGAAAGTAGCTGCAAAAAGCCAAGACACCAATCGCTCCGACAAACGGTATGTTTAGCAATTAAAACGCCATCACTTTTTCGCTTTGGTTATATGTGTATGCCTGCTGCTTGCGCGATCTGCATAATTCTGCATTCTGCGCAATTCTGCGTAATTGAGCAGGTAATGTCGCATTGTATGTATTCGGACCACTTTTAATGCATCACTAAAGTTCGGTTTCCGGGATAGGGATTTCATTGGATATATCATTCCCGGGTTCTGAGTCAGTTCATGTTCATCGTCGTTCAGCGTTATTGCCCGGCGTGGCGATGATTAGCGGAGCGTCGAAAAATCCAGGCGAGGCCGTCGAGGTAAGGGCTGGACTGCCGCTCAAAAATCGGTCGAAAAAGCGAGGCGCTGTCCTGGCCGGCACTGTGATTTCGACCAGACAGGGTGAAAACTACCCGGACATGCGGGGTTTAAACGACCCTGTGAGTCTCTGAGCGATTGATATACCGGGCGTTTTCAGGTTGGCATGAGTTATGGAAGGGATGGCTAAAATCCGATTGGCAACGCTTCCCCGGGCTTGTCGCCGAATCCAACAGGTTGTTTTTCAAGGAGTTCCCATGCAAGTGCTTGACCGCCGTAAAGCGCTATCGATCCACCCGCTCTGGCGGTTGGGGTTCAGGCCTTTCTTTCTTGGCGGTTGCCTGTTCGCTTCGTTCGCGGTGCCGCTGTGGTTGGCGGCATTGAGCGGCTGGCTCGGTGAGTGGCAACCGGCCGGCGGTTGGTTGGTATGGCACCGGCACGAGCTGTTGTTCGGCTTTGCCATGGCCATAGTCGCCGGCTTTCTGTTGTCCGCGGTACAGACCTGGACCGGCCGGCCAGGGCTGCATGGTCGTCCTCTGTTGCTGTTGGCGGGCGTCTGGCTGTTGGCCCGGCTGGCCTGGCTGAGCGACCTGCCGCTGCCGTTGCTGAGCGTGCTGGAGCTGGCCTTTCCGCTGGCGCTGGCGGCCGTCATGGCGCGCATGCTGTGGCTGGTGCGGCAAAAGCGCAATTACCCGGTGGTGGCGCTGTTGCTGCTGTTGGCGGCGGTCGATGGCTTGTCGCTGGTCGGCCTGGCGAACGCCGATGAGGGGCTGCAGCGCCAGGCGGTATTGGCCGGGGTCTGGCTGGTGGCGGCGATGATGGGGTTGATCGGCGGGCGGGTGATTCCCTTCTTCACCCAGCGCGGCCTCGGTCGGGTAAATGCGGTGCAGCCCTGGCCGTGGCTCGATTGGCTGTTGCTGCTCGGCTCCGTGGCGGTGGCCGTATTGCATGTGGCGGGTCTCGCACTACAGGCCGGCGGCATGTACGGGGTGTTATTCGCCTTGTTGGCGCTCGGCCATGGACTACGCCTGTGGCGTTGGTACGACGCGGGTATCTGGCGTGTGCCGTTGCTCTGGTCGCTGCACCTGGCTTACGCCTGGCTGGCCCTAGCTTGCCTCGGTATGGCGCTGTGGCATTTCGGGTTGTCGAGCGGCCAGAGCCAGGCGTTGCACGCCTTGACCGTCGGCGCCATGGGCGGCTTGATCCTGGCCATGATCGCACGGGTCAGCTTAGGGCATACCGGGCGTATGTTGACGCCGCCGACAGGGATGAACCTGGCGTTTATCCTGCTGCACCTGGGCGCGCTGAGCCGTGTCGGGCTGATCGATATCTGGCCGTTCTGGGGACTGTGGCTGGCGGCCGCTTGCTGGGCGTTGGCGTTCGCCTCGTTCGTCTGGCACTACGGTCCGATGCTGTGCGCTGCGCGCGTCGATGGGCATCCGGGCTAACAGGTGGTCCTCATGGGTTACGGCGTTCTGCTCACCTTGCATCTGTTTGCCGCGCTGATCTTCATCGGCACGGTGTTCTTCGAGGTGCTGATCCTGGAAAACGTGCGTAAACAGGTGCCGGTCGAGGCCATGCGCTTGTTGGAGCGCGCTATCGGCCGGCGCGCCAGACACCTGATGCCCTGGGTGTTGCTGACGTTGTTCGGCGCCGGGCTGGGCATGCTCTGGCTGCGTCATATACCGGCGTTGAGTGCGCCTTTGGGGTCAGCCTTCGGCACCTTATTGCTGCTCAAACTGGTGCTTGCGGCCAGCGTGCTCGGGCATTTCTTCAGTGCCATGTGGCTATTCGCGAGCGGGCGCATGAATGGGCGATATCTACGCATCATTCATCTCAGCCTGTTCGCGCATATGCTCGGCATCGTGCTCTTGGCCAAAGGCATGTTTTATCTGAGTTGGTGACGGACTGCAGGGTGGACAAGGCTTCGCCATGTTCACCCGAAAAGCGTGGTCCGTAGTCCGGATGAAATCCGGGAATAATTTGCGCCTGCACATCGCTCCCCGGATTGCGCCACAGGCTTATTCGGGCGTCGGCATCGGTTGTGGTTTCAGGGCATTGACGAACAGCACGTTGTTTTCCAGGTGGATGTGCTGCATCAAGTCGCTGCGCAGTTCCTGCAACCCGCGATACAGCGCGCGCCAGGTATTGCAGGCATCCTCCGGCGGGGTGATGTGCGCGGTGAGGCCGAGTAGGCGCTCCAGGGCCGCGCCGTGGTGGTCATGTTCGAAGCGCATGACCGCGATCGGCGCCGCGGCTTGTCTGCCGAAGCCCTCCAGCAGCATCGGGAAGAGTATCTGTTCCTCCTTGAGCATATGGCTCTCGAGTTCCTGCTGCATGTCACGCAGGTGGTCCGCCAGGCCGTTGGGGCAATCGCGGCGCTCGCCGTGCACCTGCTCCACGCGGCTGGCCAGGCGAATCAGTTCGGGCAGCTGTTCGCGATGGCAGGCGTGGTAGCGGCTGAGGATGTGGGCGATCAGCAGGTGGCAGGGTTCGAGCCGCCAATCGTGCGCCGAGCCTTTGCGGGCGTGCAGTGCGCTCAGTTCCGCGGCGATTTTCTCCGGTTCCAGGCCGCGCCGTTCGGCGGCTTGACGCAGGCTTTGCTGGCCGCCACAGCAAAAATCCAGGTCGAAGGTGTGAAACAGGCGCGTGGCGCCGGGAATGTCGCAGGCGAGGTTGCCGAGGGTTTGTTCCAGCAGATGGTTGTGCATGGTGGTTTTCCTTGGGCGCTGAAAATCGGTTAATCGACCGAGAGTTGATCGGTGTCATTGGTCGATAGCAGCACTCGTGCCATGCTCAAGTCGTTGAAAATTCGTGCTTATTTCTTAGGCGTGGTTGATAACACCTTGATCTGACAGGGTTTTAACCACCAATTCGGGGTGATAAATACCATGCTGGAAGCCAGCCTTCTCGCCGACCTGACTGTCGAACTGGCCAATGCCGTGCGCCTGCAGCGCCTGGTGCATACGCTGCGCGAGCATTTCGCTTGCGGCGCGGTCGGCCTGCTGCGCCTGGACGGCGACAGCCTGCGCCCGGTGGCCGCGGTCGGCCTGGTGCACGAGGCCCTCGGCCGGCGCTTCGTGATCGCCCAGCACCCGCGGCTGGCGGCGATCATGGCCACTCGCGAACCCACCTGGTTCGAGCCGGACAGCCGGCTGCCGGATCCCTACGACGGCCTGCTCGACAATCATGTGGACGAGCCCTTGCCGGTACACGATTGCATGGGCGTGAGCCTCTACGTCGAGGGCCAGTTATGGGGCGCGCTGACCCTCGATGCCTTACATGCCGATACCTTCGGCAGCGATGCCCGGCGCGATCTGCAGCGCTATAGCCTGATGGTCGAAGCGGCGATCCGGGTGACGCGCCTGGAGCAGGAGAACCGCGGTTTGCGCCTGTCGCGCAGTGCGTTGCAAAGCGCCCCGATGCCGCTCGAGAACAGCGAAATCCTCGGCCAGAGCCAGGCCATCCGCCAATTGCTGGGCGAGCTGGAAGTGGTCGCCGACTCGGAACTGCCGGTGCTGCTGCTGGGTGAAACCGGGGTCGGTAAAGAGCTGTTCGCCCGCCACTTGCACAGCCTGTCGCGGCGGCGTAACAAGCCGCTGATTCAGGTCAATTGCGCGGCTCTGCCGGAGTCCTTGGCCGAAAGTGAATTGTTCGGCCACGTCAAAGGCGCTTTTTCCGGCGCCACCACCGACCGTCCTGGGCGTTTCGACGCGGCCAACGGCGGTACCCTGTT
>CBIHQF010000069.1:0-11259 GCA_966211665.1 uncultured Pseudomonas sp.
GATCTACGGGCCGCCTACTTCAGGTTGCCGGACGCAGGGCCTTGATCAACGGCAACAAGGAATAGCCCAACTGCGGTGCCAACAATTCATCACGGCGCCGCAGCCGCTCCAGGTCCGGCACTTGATCGAGGTCGGCCGGCACCAGCAGCACCACATTGCCCTCCTTCACCGGGCACTCCCAGTAATGACGATGGTAGAGCCCGCGCAACAAGGGTGCGCCCAGCGGTTTGCCGTCGTTACCGGCCCATTGGTTGATGATCAGCCAGCCGCCCGGATTGAGTTGTTTCTGACAGTCCTGGAGAAACCCCCAGGCCAGATGGCCGCTGGCCGGGCCGTGGTCGGTATAAAGGTCGACGAACAGCAGGTCGGTTTTCTCGGCGCTCGCCAGCAACTCCAGCGCATCGCCGATGCGGATGGTCAGACGCGGATCGTCGGCCAGGCCCATATGCTGCATGGCCAGGCGCGGTACATCGGGGCGCAGCTCGATCACCTCGACGTCGTCGAGCGCAAGGAATTTGAGGCAGGCCTGGGTCAGGTTGCCGGCACCCAGGCCAAGAAACAGCGCAGTCTCGGGGGCGTCATGGCACAGCGCACCGAGCAGCATGGCGCGGGTATAGTCGTATTCCAGCCAACTCGGCTCGGCCATGAATACGCAGCTCTGCTCGATCGATTCGCCGAATTCGAGAAAACGGTAAGCGCCCATCTCGATCACTTGAATCACGCCGAAGGCATCGTGCACTTCGGCGATCAACACCGGCTCCGGCATCTGATCCACCGGGGGTAAACCTGGCATCCCGCAATTCTCCACCGTGAGACCCCGAGCGTCGACGCCGGGGAAAGTCGCCAATTGTCATTGACGCAGCCCGTCCGGGTCACGCGCTATTTGACCCAGGCGCTTATCCGCCGCCGATACAGCGCAGCTATCGAGGCTATCGGCTTGAAGCGCCGGGCTTATCGGTTACCATGCCCATCCGCCTGAATTGACTTAAGCCGAGAGCCGCAATGTCGCAACCCTGGAGCCCTGAAAGCTGGAGAGCCAAGCCGATCCAGCAACAACCGCAGTACCCGGACGCCGCCCACCTGGCGCAAGTCGAGCAGACCCTGGCCGGCTATCCGCCGCTGGTGTTCGCCGGCGAAGCCCGCGAGCTGCGCCGGCAGTTCGCCGAAGTGACCCAGGGCCGCGCTTTTCTGTTGCAGGGCGGCGATTGCGCGGAAAGCTTCGCCGAATTCAGCGCGGCGAAAATTCGCGACACCTTCAAGGTGCTGCTGCAGATGGCGATCGTTATGACCTTCGCCGCCGGCTGCCCGGTGGTGAAAGTCGGACGCATGGCCGGCCAGTTCGCCAAACCCCGCTCGGCCAACGACGAAACCATCGATGGCACCACCCTGCCCGCCTACCGCGGCGATATCGTCAACGGCATCGGTTTCGACGCGCAAAGCCGCGTACCGGATCCGGAGCGTCTGTTGCAGGCCTACCACCAATCCACCGCCTCGCTGAACCTACTGCGCGCCTTCGCCCAGGGCGGTTTCGCCGATTTGCACCAGGTGCACCAGTGGAACCTGGATTTCATCGCCAACTCGGCATTAGGCGAGAAATACAGCCACCTCGCCGACCGCATCGACGAGACCCTGGCCTTTATGCGCGCCTGTGGCATGGACGGCGCGGCGCAAGTGCGCGAAACGAGTTTCTTCACCGCCCATGAGGCGCTGTTGCTGAATTACGAGCAGGCCTTCGTCCGCCGCGACAGCCTCACTGGCGGCAACTACGCCTGCTCGGCGCATATGTTGTGGATCGGCGACCGCACCCGTCAGTTGGACGGCGCGCATGTCGAATTCCTGCGCGGCGTCGGCAACCCGATCGGGGTCAAGGTCGGCCCGAGCATGGACAGCGAGGAGTTGATCCGCCTGATCGACATACTCAACCCGGACAACGACCCGGGCCGCCTCAATCTGATCGTGCGCATGGGGGCGGACAAAGTCGAAGCCGGCTTGCCGCGCCTGGTGCAGACCGTGCAGCGCGAAGGTCGTCAGGTGCTGTGGAGTTCCGACCCGATGCACGGCAACACCATCAAAGCCTCGAGCGGCTATAAAACCCGGGATTTCGCCAGCATTCTGGCCGAGGTCAAGCAGTTCTTCGCCGTGCACCAGGCCGAAGGCAGCTATGCCGGCGGGATTCATATCGAGATGACCGGGCAGAACGTCACCGAATGCATCGGCGGAGCGCGGCCGATCACCGAGGACGGCCTGTCGGATCGCTACCATACCCACTGCGACCCGCGGATGAATGCCGACCAATCGCTGGAGCTGGCGTTTTTGATTGCCGAGACGTTGAAGCAGGTGAGGCGCTAACAGGTCGTTAAAAAACTACCTGCGTGGCAATACGGCGTTGGCCCAGGCATTGGCGGCGGCATCCAGGGCCATGGTCAGGTGGGCTTCGGCGCAATCCGGGTCGGCCAGACAATCGGCCAGCGCGGCCTGAGCCTCGGCCAGTTCGAACAGCGGCGCGCTGAGTTCGCGCAACAATTGCACGTTGTTTTTCACAGAGCCCAGGGGCGCGTTCAACTCGTGAGCGACCCCGGCGACCATCTGCCCCAGCGAGGCCATCTTTTCCGATTGCACCAGCTGGGTCTGGGACTCCTTCAGATCCACCAGGGCCTTGCGCAAAATGCGGTTGCGCTGGGCGATACGCGCTTCCATGGCCTTGAGCAGGTCGAGCACGGTACCCAGGCCGCATTAAAGGCCCTGTGCGTCGACCAGGATAAAGTCCTCGGTGATCGGGTACTGCAACTGCCCGGTGATCTGCTTGGCCGCCTCTTCCAGGCTGGTCTCCAGGCTGACCACCAGCGGCTCTGGGTTCATCACCTCCTGCACCGGATTGCGACCGAAGCGCTGCATGAAGATGTCCTGCAAGGTGCTACGACTGACCAAACCCAGGGACATTCCGACTGCATCGACGATCGGCAGGGATAGAAAGGCTTCGTGTTCCGGGGTGAGCAAACGATCCGCGACATCCGCGATGCTCATGCCCGGCGCCAGCGGCGCGACCGGTTTGAGCAAGCGCGCTAGAGCGCTGGCAGTGGACATGGCGAACTCCCTGCGATGCAATTCATTCAATCAGCGGCAGATTACCATCGCGTGACAGCCGTCACGTTAGCTGCGTAACGCGGCATGGGTCATCGCGTTTGCTAACGTTGCCCCAGCGAACTGACAAGAGTCGTCATGCGCGCTAAGGTGAAGCTCCATCCTTATTTTCAAGGAGTCGACCATGCCCTGGTATGCCTGGCTGATCATCGTCCTGGCGCTTGGCTCTATCCTCGGCGGCTTGCTGCTGCTACGCGACACGGCGAAAAAACTGCCCCTGAGCGACGAGCAACTGCAACGCATCAAGCAACGTAACGCCGAGCAGGATGCCAAGGATGCGCGCGAGCCTTAGCCTGCTCTTGCTGCCGCTGCTCGCGGCTTGCGCACAGCAGCCGACAACTGCGGCAACGGATGCCTGCGCCACATTGTTCCGCGACTGGAACAACGCCAGCGCCGCCATCCGCGATGCCCAGTACGGCGTCATCGACGGCGTCCATGGGCTGCGCAGCAGCCGGCTCGATGCCGCCCTTGCGACTGACGCGCGAACGCCTGAACAACGCCGGCTTTGGCTGCAACGCCTGGCTGACAACGACCGGCAGGCCAGCGCTATAGAACTGGCCAATCTGCCGGGCGAACAACACGCGCGCTGGCGTACCGCCCCCGTGCAAGCACAGCTGGACGGTTGTCGACGTCAACAGCAGCAACACCTGCTGGATGCCCCCCAATCCTTCGAGCGATTGCGCGCCGCTAGCCAAGTGGCCGATGATTATTCGTCCTGGGCGCGTACCCTGGGTCTCTATCCGCTGTTCGAACCCTTCTATAGGCGCGGTGTTACCGCCTGGCAGGCGGAGGCCGCGCAGTACCGGGCGCCGCGCGATACGCCGCGCTGGCTGAGCTACCAAGCGCTGCTCCGCGATGAGGTCGCCATTGCACCCTTGACGCTCGACACGCTGGGTTTGCCCCAAGTCGATGCGCAGCAGCAAGTGGCGTTGCTGGCGCGTCATGCACCCCACTTGCGCGTCGAACAAGGCGGTCAGGCCGACCGTATCGGTCGACCGCAATTCGACAGCCAAGGGCGCCGCAGCTTCGCGCCGACCCGCCCGCAGGTATTTCAACGATTGGGCTGGAGCCGGATGGACGGACGCTGGCACCTGCAATTGGTCTACCAGTTCTGGTTCAGCGAGCGTCCGAAAACCCATGCGCTGGATCTTTTCGGTGGAGAGCTGGATGGCTTGATCTGGCGGGTGACCCTCGACCAACAGGGCCATGCCCTGCTCTACGACGCCATTCATCCCTGCGGCTGCTGGCATGCCTTCTATCTGCCGGCCGGCTCGCCCTGGGTGTTTCGCCAGCCCGCCAATCAGGAAACGCGCCTGGCGCGACGCCTGAGCATCGACGGGAAAAGCGGCGCGACCTTATGGCTGAGCAGCGGCGAACACAGCCTGCTGTGGGTCGACGCGCGTCGCTCGACATACCCCGCGATGCTTTACTCGCAACAGCCGCTGGATCAGTTACGCCAGCTCGCCCACCCCCAAGGCTCGCGTAGCCTGTATGACCGGCACGGCCTGGTGCCGGGCAGCGAGCGCCTGGAGCGCTGGCTGCTATGGCCTTCGGGCGTGCGTTCGCCGGGCGCCATGCGCCAATGGGGGCGGCACGCCACGGCCTTTGTCGGCCGCGCGCATTTCGACGACCCGGACCTGCTCGCGCGCTATTTCCAACATCCCCGAATGGCCCGGACCACAACAGGCCCGTAGCCCGAATAAGCGCCCCAGCGCAATCCGCGGCGCTCTTCCCGGGGTCACCCTCACGGATCAACCAGGCTGGTGCCCATATCGCGCCCCGGATTTGCGCTAAACCTCGCCCGCTCTCGCCTGCTAGCAGGCCGTTGAAAACTACCTACGTGGGCAATACTGCGTTAAAAACGGTCTCGGATGTGAGCCCAGTCAAAATGCTCATTTACAGCAGGAAACTCCGCTTTTTCGGCCGTTTTTGCCTTGTCTTGCCTGCCTCGTCTACGTTTTTCAACGGCCTGCTAGACTGCGTGCCCCTAACAAGGAGGTCGCATGTCGCCGCATTTACGCTTATTGCTGCCGATCCCGGTGTTGGCGCTGGGTTCTGCCCTGGGTTTTATTCAACCGTTGGGGCTGACGATCGGCGCCGGCTTTATCGCCCTGGTGCTATTCGCTCGGTCTTATCTGCACCGCGCACTCTGGGCCGTCCTGGTTCTGGCATTCGGTATTGCGCTTGCCGCCCATCTGCTGCCCGGTTTCAGCCCCTGGCCGCTGTGGCCGGCACGGCAGATCAGCAGCGACGCCGCGCCTTATGCGCTACGGCTGTCCTGGGATAAGTTGCTGGTCGGTTCGACCTTACTGGCCTGGTGGCTTGGCCAAACGCACACGGCCGCGCGACGCCCCCTGCTTGCCGGCATGCTGGCCCTGGCTACCTTGCTCGCGGTGCCGTTGCTGGCGTTGGCGCTAAACCTGGTCGATTGGCAGCCGAAATGGCCGGACGGTTTGGGGTTGTGGTTGGCGGTCAATCTGGGAGTTGCGGTATTGGCCGAGGAACTGCTGTTCCGCGCCTTGCTGCAAACCCGACTGATCGCCTGGCTCGGCGTCTGGCCGGGAATACTGCTGACGGCGTTGTTGTTCGGCGCAGCCCATATTCCCTTCAGCCCCCTCTTCGCCCTGGTCGCGGGTATCGCCGGCCTGGGCTACGGCCTGTTATTCCACTACAGCGGTCGGCTGAGCCCGACGATCGCCCTGCACCTGGCGGTCAATCTGTTGCATTTGCTGTTACTGAGTTATCCGTTGCGCTTGCAGTGACGGTGATATGGAAAGGCTCGAAGATCTTCGCCAATTGCCCATTGACGCGTAATCGTTCGAGCATCTTGGCGAATTCGGCAGGGCTGATAGCGGCACCGGGCCGTATCAGCGCCTTGTGCCGATAACTTTGATCGATCCTGTGAGAGATCAACAATTGCCCGGCGTATTGGCGATGACGCTGCAAAAAATCGTCGATATAGGAGCGCGTCACTGCGGCGATATCCACTCGATCGTGCAATACCATCAGCAGGTTGCTGTCGTGCGAATAGGTCAGGGTGGCATTGAAGTGCTTGCGCAGGAAATCCGGGGTGGCATTGAAGTCGGCGAAGGCATAGTGATAGCCGTTGTACAGCGCCAGACGCTTGTTCTGCAGTTCCTCGAAATAACCCTGGTCGTGCCCACCATCGCTACGGGCCACGAACACTTCGAAATCCTCGAGGCCCATGTCGACGACATTGTGGTCGATGCCCTGCCAACCCCATGCGGGGTTTTCGAACAAAGCCATATCGTTGCGCCCTTCCTTGAAGTCGGCGAAGCGCCGCGGAATGGCCGTGGGTCGGCTGACGAACCGATACTCGTCCTGCAGTTCGTTCAATGCATCGAGCAACTGCGGCAACAGACCTCCATGGGACGCCTGCTCCTGCTTGACCACATAAGGAGGGAAATAAGCCGCGCCCACCGTTATCAGTCGTTCGGCCGCTACCTGTTCGGCCGATAGACAGGCCAACAACAATACAACCCTCCTCGACACGCAGCGTATTAACGGCGACATACGGCTGAACATCCCTATCGGTTCAAGAGCGCAAGCCTAACTCAGTAAAAGTTGACCGAACAGCACAACTTTATTCGCTACCAACCGTCGCCATAGCCCGCACATGGTAGCGAGCGAGTAGCTCGTCCAGAGTGCCGTCCCGGTTGAGTTCCTGCAGCAGCGCGGCAAATTGTGGCGCACCGATCGGCGCTTGCGGGCGGAACAGGGCTTGGTGTTGATAAACCTGATCGACGCGCTCCGACACCAAAAACTGCGAACGCAGCTCGGGGTTACGGTCCTGATGAATTTCCAGATAGGAGCGGGTTATCACCGCGATATCCGCACGGCCACGCAGGAGCATGGTCAGATTGCTCTCATGGGAGTAGGTCAGCACCGCTCCCAGCTGCTCGCGGAGATACTGCTGATCCGAATTGAAGTTGGCGAAGCCGTAGTGATAACCGGTGTATAGCGCCAGACGCTTGCCGTCGATCTGATCGAAATAATCCTGACCTCGGCCCGGCTCGGCCCGCGCGACATAGACTTCGGCGTCCTCGACATGCAGGTCCAACGCCACGTGCTCGGTATCCTGCCAGCCCCACTGCGGCGACTCGAAGAGGATCATATCGAATCGGCTGCTTTGCAGATCGCGATAACGCCGGGTTACCGAGGTCGGTACCAGACCGAAACGATACTGGTTTTGCGCCTTGTTCAACGCCGCCAATAATTCCGGCACCAGCCCGGCGGGCTGGGCACTCTCCGGCTTCACCGCATAAGGCGGGAAGTCATAGACGCCGACGCGCACCTGCTGCGCGGCAAAGACCGGCGGCATGAGTACCAGGCAAAGGGCGACCAGCCAACCGTTGAATAGCACGCGCAAACGATGCTCCTTTTCACTGACACAGTGCCGTTCTCGGCTCCCTGTGATGATAAAGCGAAAAGTTCCATATCGCGCCGTAAGATCGAACAGTAGGAGACTAGCCGATTATCCTCAAACTTCCTTCAGGACCAACGAAAGTGCCTGCTCGGCCAGTTGGTCCAGGCTCATCGGGCCCTCCGGGCGGAACCAGGTGTTGGTCCAACTCAAGGCACCGGTGAGAAAACGCCGCAAAATGAACGGATCTGCATTGAAATACCCCGCCGCCTTGGCCTCGCTCAGTACATCCAACCAGAGTTGCTCGTAGGTATCGCGCAATTCCAGGATGAACTGCTGGCTGGCTTGCGACAGCGAACGCCACTCGTAAACCAGCACGGCCATGGCCTCGCCGGTGCCGCCCATGATCGATTGCAGCTCGCAACGGATCAATGCCAGCACCCGCTCACGCAATGTCCCCGCTTCCGCCAGCGAAGCCCGCATCAAGGCGGTGTTGTAGAGGATGGTTTCCTCCATCACCGAGCGGAGAATTTCATCCTTGCTCTTGAAGTGGTGAAAGATGCTGCCCGACTGAATGCCTACCGCACTGGCCAGATCGCGCACCGTGGTGCGCTCGTAGCCTTTGCTGCGAAACAGATGCGCAGCGGTTTGCAGCAGCTTGCCACGCGCACTGTCCGGGTCGGTCACCTGACCGCCGGCCACCAATTCGCGCATTACCGCCTGGGCTTGTTGATCATCCACGCTTATATAGTCTCCAACTCTCTTATAAGACCGAACAGCTTGGCGATTATCGCCGACGCTCGGCCGTCTTGCCCAAATGCTTGTGGTTACTGACGAAATTTATTTCGCATTAGCCACCCAAGCAAGCGCTTGTGCGAATCGCTACAGAAAGATTCATTCAAGGGCTTTTCAACCAAGCGCTTGCTTGGTAGCCTTTGATTCATCTTACCCGTGCAGCGGATCCTTTACATGACTAAAACCGTACGCATCGGCTGTGCTTCCGCCTTCTGGGGCGATACCTGCACCGCCGCCGCCCAATTGGTGCAAGGTTGCGAATTGGATTATCTGGTATTCGACTACCTGGCCGAAGTGACCATGTCGATCATGGCCGGCGCCCGGATGAAGAAACCGGACGCCGGTTATGCCACCGACTTCGTCGAGGTACTGACGCCGCTGCTGCGGGACATCGCCGCCAAACGCATCCGCGTGATCAGCAATGCCGGTGGGGTCAACCCCGGCGCCTGCGCCGCCGCGTTGGCGGCGGCCTGCGAACAGGCCGGCGTGCAGCTGAAGATCGCCGTGCTGCATGGCGACAACCTGCAGCCCAAGCTCGGCGAGCTGAGCAAGGCCGGCGCGGTGGAGATGTTCAGCGGCGCTGCTCTGCCACCGTTCTGCGTCTCGGTGAACGCTTACCTTGGCGCGCCGGGCCTCGCCGAAGCGCTGCAGCTCGGCGCGGATATCGTGATCACCGGCCGGGTGGTCGACAGCGCGGTGGTCAGCGCCGCCCTGGTGCACGAATTCGGCTGGGCCTGGAGCGACTACGAGCGCCTGGCCCAAGCCGCCCTGGCCGGGCATATCATCGAATGCGGCGCGCAGTGTACCGGTGGCAACTTTACCGACTGGGAAAGCGTGCCGGACTACGAACATATCGGCTTCCCAGTGGTGGAAGTCGCCGCCGACGGCCGCTTCGTAGTGAGCAAGCCCGAGGGCTCCGGCGGCCTGGTCACGCCTTTCACCGTCGGCGAGCAGATGCTCTACGAGATCGGCGATCCGCGCGCTTATTACCTGCCCGATGTGGTCTGCGATTTCACCCAGGTCGAACTGCGCCAGGTCGGCGAAAATCGCGTCGAGCTGAGCGGCGCGCGCGGCCTGCCGCCCACCGCGCAGTACAAGGTCAGTGCCACCTACCCCGACGGCTTTCGCTGCACCGCCAGTTGCCTGATGGCCGGAATCGACGCGGTACGCAAAGCCCAACGGGTTAGCCAAGCGATCATCGGCAAGACCGAGGAGCTGTTCGCCGAGCGCGGCTGGGGCCCGTATAAAGAGGTGAACATCGAGCTGCTCGGCACCGAGTCGACCTACGGCGCCCATGGTCTGCGCGCGGACACCCGCGAAGTGGTGATCAAGATCGCCGTGCGCCACGCGAAAAAAGAAGCGCTGATCCTGTTCTCCCGGGAAATCGCCCAGGCCGCCACCGGCATGGCGCCGGGCCTGACCGGCATAGTCGGAGGTAGGCCGACGGTTTACCCGGTGATTCGTTTGTTCTCGTTCCTCGCCGATAAAAGTCATTGCACGCTGGAAGCGGAACTGGGCGGCGAACGCCATCCGATCACCCTGCCGCAACTCGATGCCTTCGACGCTAACCAGATCGCAACCGACCTACCCGCGCCAAATGTAGAAGGACAAGCCGACACCGCGGTGCCCTTGATCAAGCTGGCCGTGGCCCGCTCCGGCGACAAGGGCAACCACAGCAATATCGGCGTCATGGCCAGAAAGCCCGAGTACTTGGCCTGGATCGCCGCGGCGCTGACCGAAGGCGCCGTGGCCGAATGGATGCGGCATGCCCTCGACCCAGAGACCGGCAAGGTCAGCCGCTGGTACCTGCCGGGCAGCCACAGCTTGAATTTTTTGCTGGAAAACGCCCTCGGCGGCGGCGGCGTCGCCAGCCTGCGCATCGACCCGCAAGGCAAAGCCTTCGCCCAGCAGTTGTTGGAATTCCCAGTGCCAATACCCAGGGCGCTGGCCGACAGCCTGTAGGAGCCAGCTTGCTGGCGATCATCAACGCAGCAAAAACATCGCCGGGACGCCGGACCGCAGCAAGCTCGCTCCTACAAGAGCAACAGGCGATGCCCAAGAGAGCCGAAGGACAACAACAATGAGCTACGACTCAGTATTCAAACCCGACCTGTTCAGCGGCCAGACCATACTGGTCACCGGCGGCGGCAGCGGTATCGGCCGCTGCACCGCCCATGAACTGGCCGCCCTGGGCGCCCATGTGGTGCTGGTCGGGCGCAAGCTGGAAAAACTCCAGGCCACCTGCGAGGAAATCCGCGAGGACGGCGGCAGCGCCAGCCTGCAGGTCTGCGATATCCGCGACGAGGACTCGGTCAAGGCCATGGTCAAGGCGGTGGTCGAGGAGCGTGGACAGATCCATCACCTGGTCAACAACGCCGGCGGCCAGTATCCCTCGCCGCTCGCCTCGATCAACCAGAAAGGCTTTGAGACCGTGGTGCGCACGAACCTGGTCGGCGGCTTTCTGGTCGCCCGCGAAGTGTTCAACCAGAGCATGAGCAAGACCGGTGGCAGCATCGTCAATATGCTCGCCGACATGTGGGGCGGCATGCCCGGTATGGGCCACTCCGGTGCCGCGCGCGCCGGCATGGAGAACTTCACCAAGACCGCCGCCGTCGAGTGGGGCCATGCCGGGGTGCGGGTCAACGCCGTGGCGCCGGGCTGGATCGCCTCCAGCGGTATGGACACCTACGAAGGCGCATTCAAAGCGGTGATTCCGACCCTGCGCGAACATGTGCCGCTGAAACGCATCGGCAGCGAGTCGGAAGTCTCGGCCGCCATCGTCTTCCTGCTGTCGCCGGGCGCCGCCTTTATCAGCGGCAACACCGTGCGCATCGACGGCGCCGCCAGCCAGGGCAGCCGCGCCTTCCCGCTGTTCAAGGCCAAGCCGGGGCAGAGCCAGGCCTACAACGGCTTCCATCGCGCCTATTTGCCCGATGTGC
>CBIHQF010000070.1:0-11190 GCA_966211665.1 uncultured Pseudomonas sp.
GGGAGGGGTGCATGGGCTTGTCCACCGCCCAGAAGTGCGCCTCGGCCATGGTGTCTGCCAGCACCTGGGCGGTGCGGGTGTAGTTCTCGAAGGCGAACAGCGGGTCAGCCGAGCAGGTGCGCGAGCCCCAGAAGCGGAAGCCGTCACGGCGGATCAGCGTGGTGACCTCGTCTGCGTTGAGCAGGCCGGCGTCGGTGGCGGGGTCCTGCAGGTCGAAGTAGATGTCCTTGCTCAGGCCCGAAACGCCGTTGACCGGCACGTTGGAGAGCGTCTTGTGCCAGCCGACCTGCTCGTCCAGCTTGGCGCGCAGCCCCAGGGCGCGGGCGATGGCGCTGGCCGGTGCGTTGGCGTTCGCCACGGTGTCCCAGGAGACGAAGTCCGGCCAGATGAGCATCAGCTCACGCGCACCGAAGCCGGCGCGGTAGGCGATGGCATCGCTGACGGTCTCGCAGCCGTAAGCGTTGGCGTAGGCGAAGCCGCGCAGCTTCTCGGCGATCGATACCAGCTCGGTGGTGACCGGCAGCGAATCGAGCCCAGGCACGCCGAGGATGCGCGGCTTGACGCCCAGTTGCGCTTCGGCCGCCAGCAGCGCCTTCATGCCCTGGTACTCGCCGGTGGCGCTCACGCCGCCGATGATCTTGCTGACCTGGTCAGCTTCCTTCGCGGCATCGTCGACGCCTTCGCCATCAGCCACACGCACCACGACGGTGACCGGCGAAGCTTGGTCGGCGATGGCGTCCAGGCTGCGCGCCAGGGTGCCCAGCTCACCGGCGGAACCGGAGGCGGTCAGCACGTCAGTGAGCAGCACGGGCTTGTTAAGGGGGAACTTGACCGCGTCGGCATCGGACGCGGTGCAGACCATGCCCACCACGGCGGTGGAAACGGTGCGAATGGGGCGGGTGCCTTCGTTGATTTCGAGGACGCGGACGCCGTGATGGTATTCGGTGGCCATGGGGTTGAGGCTCCTGGGCGAGTGCCGGATCAGTGAGCCTTGAGGGTGACGCGCGCGCGCAAGGGGCGCACGTGGCGGGCTGTGTAGCGGTGGGAGCTACAGCACGGACAAGAAAAAGCCCCGGCTTGCGGGGCTGTTCTTCCTGGAATGAATCACGCCGCGGCGTTGCCGACGCCTGCCACTGCCGCCTCGATCGCGGCAACGGTCTGCTCGGCCAGCTGCTGCGCCTGCTCGACGTCGCCGGCATCCATTAGCGTGCGGATCTGCTCCTTGGCGGCCAGGCGGGTTTCGCGGATCACGTACAGCGCCTCGGTGTATGCGGCGGCCTCAGCCAGGATGCTGTCCGCTGCCTGCTGCGCCGTGCGGCCGTTGATGGCCCAGGCGGCGACGGTGCGGGGCACGCTGTCACTAGGGTAGCCGCCGGCTTTGAATTGTGCTGCTTCCGCTGCTGAGCGCTCATATTCAATCGTCCTGGTTGGGTCGCCTACTACAGCCGCCCGAGCGGTATCGGCGGCGCAATCAATGCTGTAGCACAGCCCGTCGGCGGTTGGTACATAGGGCAGAGGGTCGATCAGAATAGGCAGGCCATCGGTATCGTGCGAGCGCACCTTGCCGGCAGTTGGGTTGGCGATAACCGATTCATAGCGCTCGGCGCTGATTTCCACGGCGTCGGGAGGTAGCTCGGTATGAACGCCGGAAAGATACGTTGCACCAGTTGATTTGCTGTAGTAGCGCATGCGGTTTTTCCTTATTGACCCAGGGCAAGCCAGAACATGGGGACGGTCAGGGTTGAACTGTTAGGTCGAGAAACAACCAACGTCGTCAGCCCCGAAAAGTCTACTGACCCGCACGTATCCACCGCATTGACACTCCCGGCGGCCTTTCGAATCGTGGTGGCAAACAGCCCCTGCGCCAGAAATGCGATGGGCAACGAAACGTTAACCGTGCCGGCCGGCCCAATGCTGACCGTCCCCCACTGAAGAATAAAGCTGCCCAACCAGGTCGGAAGCGCGATATACCCGTTAGTGGTCAGGCTGATGGCGAATCCGAGCCGCAATTTTTTAGGAGTTACCACCACGTCATCGAGAACGCCGGCATTCACCTCCGCTGGCGTCCCAACTCGTAATACACCACGAAGCACTTCAGTCGCCGCAGCCGCTGCGGATCGAAGCGCCTGGAACACCCGTAACGGGCTCATCCATTGCGACGTTGAAGTGCCCTCCTCGGCGGCATTCTGCGGAGCATGATCGGTAGAGTCGACCACCTTGCTCCAGCCCGTCCAGGTGGTGCCATTAAGCCCGCGCCAGTACATTCGGCCATTCGCAGTCGGCGTGCCATATGGCTCTGCGAATTGCTGTACAGAACCTGAGCCGCTGCCATCGACCGGAATCCGCACGTAAGTGCGACAGTAGAAATACAAATCAGCGCCGGGGCCGGCAGGATTAGATCCAAGGATCAATTTTGGATGCAGGCCGGGCGAAACCAGTGTGTTCCAACTGACAGATGCGTCCTCCAGCGTGGGCGTGACTTTGCAGCTGAGCGCATCAGTAATGCCGTAACCGGCAAGCGTAGTCGGGTTTGTGCCGCCAGTAACACGGCCGCGCTTGTCGACCGTGATGCTGCGGTAAGTACCTGCAGCCAGCCCAGTCGGGCCCGCAGCCACCTCGAAGGTTAGCGCCGTCGAACCCAGGCTGAGGGGAAAGTCGGTTGTAAGTTGCCAAACGCTATCAGCGTTGACGGTCCCCTGCTCCACTGGAACCAGCATGCCGGGCGTTACTTCGAGAGAAGCATCTGCGTCTGCCGAGCGGGACCAGGCTCCGGAGGCGGCTACGTAGATGCCGTTCTGGGCGGCTGCGGCCTGATTCTTGACCAGAACGCGATCACCGGCAGCGACTACGATGCCGTCAACGGTCTGTAAGCCACTCAGCGATATAGCTGCGGTGGTCGCCACCCTAACGGACTGCTTGCCATCGAGTTTGGCCAGCTCGGCCGCAACAGTTGTCACTACATATTCACGTGTCGCGAGCACCACGCTCGGATCAATCTTGAGCTGGACCGCTGCCGTGCTGCTGACGATCAGCACCATGCGCAGCACTTGGGTTCGGCCAGAACCTTCCGACATCTGCGGCTTGTAGCTTGGCGGGCAGTTACTGACGGCAATCAAGTCGCCAGCGGCGTCATAAAGACCCATCTCGCGGATCCACCAGCCACCGATCGTTTCCGGAATAACCAGCTCGGCAATCACCTGGCTGGCGTTGGCAGGATCTGGCTGCAGGGTATTCAGATCGGCCCGGTACTGCTCACCGATCAGCGTAGTCTGGTCGCGATTGGGGGTCGGCAACACGCCGTTGCCATCGCCAACGGCCATGCGGCTGATCTGCAATGGGGTACCGAGAGCCGCAGCATTGGCCAGCTTGGCCTCGCCCACGGCGGTCAGGATTGCGTAGTAGGTCTGGCTCATGGGTAGACGCTCAGTGTGTCGATGGAATGTTCGGAGCCACCGAACAGCAGCGACTGGCTGCTGACCTCGATCGGGCCGGGGGCGTAGGGGTAAACGGTGAGGGTTTCGCCATCCATTGCTGCCGCAGCCACATAGGTGGCTCCGCGGGTTTCCAGGCCGATGGCCAGGCCCACCAGGTGCCGGCTGACGGGCTTGGCGTCGTCGATCAGCCAGGTGAGTTCCTGGTACATCTCTTCGGTGATGCCGGTATCCAGCACGCCGACCAGCAGGCGAAAGGTGCCGGGCGTGCCCAGCGGGGCCTCCTCCCACCATTCGCGCACCTCGATCAGGTAGCCCAGCGGCTCGACCACCCGGCGCAGCGCGCCGATGGTGCCCTTGTGGGCGTGAATGAAGTACGCGGCCTTGATGGCGGCGCGCTTGGCGCGCTCGGGCCAGGCGCTGGACCAGCGATCGACGGAAAATGCCCAGGCGAGGTACGGCAGCAGCTCCACCGGGCAGGTGTCCGGGTTCCAGAGGTCGCGCAGTGGTACCGGCACGCGCTCGATCTGCGCAAGGGCCTCGGCGGCGAGGCGCTCCAGCTCGCTGGCGTTGGGTGGCAGCAGGCTCAGGCTCGCCATCAGGCCTCCGCCACCGTGACGGTGAAGCCGGCGCAGTACGGTGCCTGGGTTTCAGTGGCGACCACGTCGACCCAGCCGGGCAGCTCGACGCGCTTGACGCCCTCGATGTGCAGGGCAGCGTCCAGGGCGGAACGGTTGACCTCCTGCCCCAGGCGACGGCGCTGGCTCACCAGGGCAAGGCCGCGGGCTTCGGCGGCGGCGCGGATCGGCTCAGCTTCGGGGCCGACGGTGTTGAGGTAGAGCACGGCGTTGACGCTGTAGGGCAGGACCTCCGCGCCCTGAACGGTAAGGCGGTCGGCGACCGGGCGGCGGTCCTCGTCACTGAGATACCCATCCACCGCGGCGAGCAGATCGGCATCGGCGCTGCCGTCGCCCAGGGCGCTCTGCACGGTGACGATGACCTCGGCCGGGCTTGGGCTGATACAGGAGGCGTCGGCCACACGGCCATCGGCGCTGCGCGCATGGAAGATGTAGGCGTTGCGCGGGCCGGCGGTGCTCAGTCCCTCCATGGCCATCTGGATGCGTTCGCGCAGGGGCTCGTCCTCTTCCATCACAGCTGCTACTGGCGGCACGGCGCTGGGGTTGGCCGGAGTGATGACCAGACGGGCCACGTTGAAGCGCGCGCCGATCTGCTCCAGGTCAGCGCCCTTGGCGAACGCCAGCAGGTTGGCAAGGGAAGCCTCGTTGACGCGTTGCAGCCAGAGGGTTTCGCGGTAGGCGTTTTCCTGCAGCAGCTTGGTGAGCGGCTCGGATTCCAGCGCCAGGGTGGCGGCGACCTCGGCCTGCTTGTCGGCTGGCCAGAGGCTGATGGCGAAGGCCTTGCGCTCGGCGAGGATGGCTTCGTAG
Organism: uncultured Pseudomonas sp.; assembly: GCA_966211665.1. Lineage (GTDB taxonomy): Bacteria > Pseudomonadota > Gammaproteobacteria > Pseudomonadales > Pseudomonadaceae > Aquipseudomonas. Next base: position 4,877 of record CBIHQF010000070.1, read on the forward strand.
TCGATCGGCTCGACCACGTCGGGCGTCGGCAGCTGGGCCAGATCAATCGGGGTGAAGGTGCTCATGCGGCGGCTCCCAGGGTGAGCGGCACGCGCAGGCTGAGCGGCTCGTTGCTGTCGGTGCGGCTGCCTTCCACGTCCAGGTAGGCCTGGCCGGGCTGCTCGCCGAGGCTGAGCTGCACGCGGCTCAGGCGGATACGCGGCTCCCAGCGCATCAGGGCCATGGCCACGGCGGCGTAGGCCTGCAGGCGGGTGGCGTCATTGAAGGGGGCGTCGATCAGGTCCGGCAGCAGGCTGCCGTATTCGCGGCGCATCACTCGGCTGCCGATCGGCGTGGTGAGCACGTCGGCGATGGATTGCGCCAGATGCGCTGCGCCGGTGATGGTGCGGCCGGTGGTGGCGGACATGCCGATCATTGCGGTGCCTCCGTTTTGGCCGGACCGCTTTGCACGCCGCCGTGTACGTGGTTGACCAGGCTGATGCCTGCCGCGATGACGTCTTCGCTGACCGTGACGGTGCCGGTGATGGCCACGTCGCCGAGGATGGTGACGCCGCCCGGTGCGGTGAGCTGGGCCTGGCCTCCGGCCGGAAGGACGGCCAGCAGGCGCTTGGCGATGCTGTCGTATTCGATGACTGCGCCGTCGCGGTAGGTGCGGCGGTGCAGGCCTTCGCGGTCGCCGTTGGCTGGGATCAGGTCAGAGAACAAGCCTGTCAGCGCCACGCCCTGGGCGAGGTTGCCGGATGGGCTCAGCAGCACCACCTGCTCGCCGATGGTGGGCGGGTTCCACTCGCGGTCGGCACCGGCGCGCAGGTTCAACCAGGGGCGCCAGGCGGTGGTGATGTTGCCGCTTTTCACCTGGACGCGAGGCGGCTGCATCTGGACCGCTTCGATGGTACCGAAGCGGACGATGTTTTCGAGCAGGCGGGTGATTTCGGCAATGTTCATGCAGCTGATGCTGCAGCTCACGCGCGCGGGACGCACGGTGCTGAGCCTGTAGCGCGGGGTGCTACAGGGTGAGGTCAGCGGGTGAGGTGTTCCAGGAGCTGGTCGCGGATCAATTCCAGGTCGGCATCGGTGAAGCCGAGCAGCTCGCGGCGCTCGTATTGCACCTCGGCCTGGCCGCGATCGGGACGGTCGCGCAGGCCGTACTGGTGGACGCGGGCGATGCGGGCCACGCGCCCCATGAAGCTGATGGCGATGGCGTCCGGGGTGCTGCGCAGCTTGAGGTGCGCGGCTTGGCGCAGCTTGGTGAACATCTGGCGTTTGATGCGTCCGACCTTGCCGCGCAGCTTGCGGGGCTTCCGCGGAGCGTACGGGGTGCCGTCCGGGTTGCGCTGGCTGGCCACGCGCTGTTGCTGGCTGCGGCGCAGTTCGCGGCCGATCTGCTGGTTGAGCTGGCGACGGGCGCCGGGCTCCAGCCGGGCCAGCAGAACGCCGGCCCAATCTTCCAAGGCGTGCAGGTTGTCGGTCATGGCGTGGGCGCGCCCCATTGGGCGATCACTTCACCGCTGGGGGTCTCCAGGCGCAGGCCGTCGAGGGTGAAGGTCTCCTCGAACAGCTCGGGCTCGTTGGGGTGGCTGACCTGCAGGCTGCCGTCGTCTTGCTTCTTGACGATCACCCGCTCGGTGAGCGGCAGCTTGAGCGACAGGTCGACCTTGCTGTTGTCCAGGACGTCCGCCTCGAAGGCGATGGCAGTCTTGCCCTTCTCCAGGTTGGTGAGCAGCTCGGGCTGGTTGACCAGCAGCCAGGCCAGCAAGGGGATTGCCACGGCGTCCGGGTGGCCGGCGTAGTCGGTCAGGATGATGTTGAGCGTGTAGCTGTACTCAAACGACAGCCCCGGCGCCGCGGTGCTGCGGATGGTGCCGTTGTCGATGAACACCAGCAGGCGGTCGGGGTTCTTGTGCAGCTCGGGCACGGCGGCGAGCAGGTGTGTGCGCAAGGCGCTGGGCTTGTTCATGGCTGGGCGCCTCGTTCGTTGTGGTCGACGATGATGTCCACCTTCGCGGCGCATTCGCCCCAGGCGGCCATGAGGTAGTCGCCGTCATCGCTCAGCTCGCCGTTACTGGCCGGCGCCGCCGGGGCCAGCGTGCAGCGCGTCACGACTGGACAGCCACTGACGGTAACCTGCGGCTCCGGTAATGGCGGGGCGCTGGTGCAGGCGGCGAGCAGCAGCAGGCAAAGGCTGAGCAGCCCAAGTCGCATGGGTTGGGTCTTCACGGCGGCGTTCCTTCTTCTTGAGCTGATCGGTGGCCTGGGCCTGGCGCAGGTCGCTGAGCGTTTGCTGCAGGGCGAGCTGGTCCACGCGCTGGGTGGCGACCTCGCCGGTGAGGCGGGTGATGGTGGCTGCCTGACGGGTGTTGCGCTGCTGGGCGGTGCTCAGGCGCTCGCTGACGAGATCCGCCCGCGCCTGGGCGGCCTCGATGCGCTGCTGCTGTATCCAGATCAACAGGCAGAGCGCTGTGACCAGGGCGAGGCCGTAGATGAGCTGGCGGGCGTTGGTCATTTTCGGTACCAGCCGGCGGCGTTCATGGCAGCTTCGTCCAGCTGCTCCAGGTCGCCACGAATCAAAATCGCTTTGATGTCCGGAACGGCCTCTCTCACGGCGTCTACCAACGCTTTGGCATCCTCGTCCGAGGTGTTTTGCGGAACTACGAACACATCGCCATCCCGCGGGCTCAGCTTGCGAACTTGGTCTGTAGTGATCATGCGGCTTGCTCCTGCTCGCCGGCGAACTGGGCGAAGGCCCGGGCGAGCTTCACGTCGTAGAGGTTGCGGGCATAGTTCGGGCCGTTGTAGCGGCGGGCGAACTCGGCCCACTTCTTACCCTTGAGCGCCTTGTGCAGCGCGGAGTCGGTTTCGATGAAGGTGACGAAGGCGTCGAGCTGGGCGGCCTCGCTCAAGGCCATGGTGTCCGCGAAGTGCTGCGCGTCGTGGTAGCCGAGGCGCTGCCAGTGGTAGCCCATGATCTGGAACAGACCCCAGCTGGCGGACTCGAGCGCGGCGGCAGCGTGGATCTGCTGCGCCTGGGCAAGACGCTGATGCTCGGCGGTACCGCCGATGTAGCCGCCGGACTGGCGGTTGACCAGGGCGGGATGCTTGGCGGCGAGTGCATCAGCCTCGGCCTCGCTCAGGCCATTGGTCTGGAGTCGGGCGTGCATGACGTGCCGTTCGAACAGGATCACCGGGCGGCCGTTGCTGGCGAAGCCCTCGCCGCGGCTCTCCACCTGGTTGATGGCCATGACGCTGGCCAGCGGCACGCCGAGGCGGTCGGCGGCCTGCTGCAAGTCCTTCCGCTTGAGGTAGCGCGAGGTGTCGTAGCCGTGGAGCGCCGCCAGCGTCTTCGGGCCTGCGACGCCATCGTCCACCAGGCCGGCGCGGCGCTGGTAGGCGGCCACGGCGCGCTCGGTCTGCTCGCCGAAGTCGCCGTCCACGGCTACAGCGAAGCCGGCCAGCGTGAGTGAGGCCTGCAGGTTGCGCACGGAGAGACCGCGGGCGCCGAGGAACAGGAGTTCGCTCATAGCCCGTCCACCTTCTTCTTGAGCACGCGCCTGGCTGCCTCGCGGCTCACCTCAACGCCAAACAGGCCGACCATGCAGGCGAGGAACACGCCGGCCTCCTGCGGTGCGCCGATCAGCGACGGGCCATAGGAGACGCCGACGCCGAGCAGGCCGCAGAGCGGTGCTTCGAGTGCGAGCTGCCGCACCTTCCCGCCGCTGTAGATGATTCGCCAGGCTGCGATGAGCATCGCCAGCGCGCCGGCGTAGAGCGCGGGGAAGTTGTGTTCCAGCCAGGTGGCAAGGAACGCGTAGGTTTCCGGTCTGTCAGGCATTCGCTTCATTCCACTGTCCGCTGGGCGTGAGGGTGTTGATGTGCTGGACCACTTCACCCAGCTGAGCCGGGCTGTAGCGCTGGGGCATGGGGAAGCCGAGCGCGGCGGCGCAGAACTCGCTGCAGAACCAGCGACGCCGGCTGTGCAGGCCGACCGGCAGTAGCTGGCTGCCAAACAGGCCGAAGAAGTCGTAGCCCTGCCCGGTGTTGGCGCGGAACACACGTGCGATCTGGCGGTAGTCCGCCCAGGGCAGCGGGATGAGGTCCCAGTGTTCGAGATTCAGCTCGATGTGCTTGGCACGCACTCCGCCGTCCATGGCCGATGCGGAGAGCCAGCGGCCATCGGCCAGGACCAGTTCGCAATGGCTGTACTTGGAGCGCGTCCAGTGGCGGACCAGGCGGTTGAACAGCGTGCCGCGGCCTTTGTAGAGGGCGAGGTAGATCAGTCCCATAGGTTCACCACTTGGCGTTGTTCAGCTTGCGGGGCGGCATCCGGCAGGGTGACGGCGGTGCCGTGGGGGATTACGGGGCCGAGATCGGCGAGACCGGGGTTGGCGTCGAGGACGGCCTCGGTGACTCCGGCGGTGCGGCCGTAGTACCGCCAGCAGATGGCGTCGACGGTATCGCCCTGGTTGGCGATCACGGTGGTCATCAGTCGTCCGCCTCGGTTGGCGCTGCGTCCGGGTATACGAATGGGCCATCGTCAGAAACCAGTGCGCCCGGCGAGACGCCCGTCTCAACTTCTCGGCAGATGGCTAACCCAAGCGGGTGCATGATTTCCCGGTTGATCCGCTCCAGCAGCCCGCGGCGGCTGATTTCATTCCAATCGATCGTTTCCATCAGATCAGCTCCACGGTGGTATGCGCGCGGCCGAGGATGCTGCGGATTGCCCAGCGTGCGTCGCGGCGGTATTCGTCGGCGGTGGGCAGTTGGGCATCGGCGCGTTCGGCACCGTCGCCGGTGGCGCTGTAGTCGCGCATGCGCTCGGCCAGCTCGGCACCTACGCTGCAGGCGATGGCCCGGCGGTAGAGGTGCACAAGGTAGCTCTCGCCCTGGAGCTGCGAGGCGGGTACCGCAGTCAGGTTGGCATGGCCTTCCTCCTGGCGGGCGCGGCGATAGAGGTCCAACTCGCGGTTGACTTCGATCAGGGCGTTAACGGTGGCGACCTCAAGGCGGGCATCGGTCACGCTGCCGTCCAGGCGCACGGTGGCGCGCAGCTTGGCGCCGTCCAGGTCGGGGAACCAGCCGTCGTTGATGATGGGGAACGGGTCGGCGGTTGCGGTGGCGTTGGTGGCGATGAAGGCGCTCATGGTCGCGGCTCGAATAGGTCGGCGGTGGTCGGGGCTTCACAGCTGGGCCAAGGAGAAAACCTGCTGATCAGCCCCGAGCCGCCGGGGTGCGTGGGGACGCTCAGTTAGCGGATGGCTCGCCGGTGTCCGTCGTGCTCGGCTCTGCGTTCGATTCGCCGGCACCCTGGTCGGGGGCAGGTTGGTCGTTCGCTGATGGCTCGCCGGTATCGGACGGGGCGCCCCCTGCGTTCGGCTCGCCTTCGCCCTGGTCGGGGTTGGGCTGGTCGTTCGCTGGTGGCTCTCCGGTGCCTGTGGTGGCTGGCTTGCTTTCCGCGTGTTTCTTGAGGAGGCGATCGACGCGCTCCAGGTCTTTCTTGGCGCCGCACTTGTCGTGCAGCTCGATGGCGCGCACCAGGTACTTGTGCGACATCTTCAGCCACTCGGCTTGTTCGGCCTGTTCATCGATCGCACCGGCTGCGGTGGCGTTGGCCCGGCCGATGGCGAGATAGAGCTTGGAGCGGGCCTGGTCAGGCATGTCCTGCTCATCGGTCATCGAGGCGGTGCGTAGCAGCAGGCCCAGCTCGAAGGTGCCGTCGGCTTTCTGAGTTTTGAGGGCGGCCTCAGCCACTTCCTCGGCGATCAGGCAGCCGGTGGTGCGCTCGAACCGATCCGGCATGCTCATGCCGTGCTTGAGCACGTACTCGGCAATATCAAGACCACCGGCATAGTCACCGACGTCGAGACGCCAGAGCATGATGGTCGTGAGCACATCGTCCTGCGCGCCGCGGCCAGCGGACAGCACGCCGTCCACATACGGGGCGTAGGCTGGCAGCAACTGTGCTTTGAGCGCGATCTTGCCCTCGGTGGACTGGATCTGGCTCAGGCGGTGGCGGTCCTGGTGCAGTTGGGCGAGTTGCAGTTCGTAGGCGTTTGCACCGTCCATTGTCATGGCGGGGCCAGCTACCGCAGCGGCGGCAACCGCTGCGGAGATGGTCTGAAAGCGCTTGCGGGCATGGCTCATCGGTCAGCTCCTCACACGAACTCGATGTTCTCGGCCAGGGTCGCGCAGCCCAGATCTTCGATCACATAAGCGTCGTTGACCGACTCGTAGTTCTCGATGCGATCGCGCTTCGCGTTGTCCTCGACCTGCCGGCGGCGAGTGCCCTCCTGCCAGTAGATCGACAGGTTGTCGAGACG
>CBIHQF010000071.1:0-11087 GCA_966211665.1 uncultured Pseudomonas sp.
TGATTCCCCGGGACGGCGAACGCTTCCTGCAAAATGGCGAAACCTTTCATATCGAGGCCTTCCATGAAGGCGTGCGTGTCGCCTGGGAATGCCTGCAAAGCCCGGAAATCGTCGAGCACGAGGGCGCCCGCTGCTACGTCAGCCAGATACCCCGCGAGGTGCATTACCATCAGCGCCGCAATGCATTCAGGGCGCCGCTGAAACAGGGCGAACAGGTATCGATCGAACTGGCCGGCGACAAACTGAGCAAACCCCTGAAAGGCTACCTGCTGGATATTTCCGCCACCGGCTGCAAGCTGCGCATACCCGGCAACTTCGCCACCGGCCTGCAATCCGGCCAGATTTACGAGCGCCTGACCGTTCAACTGCCGTTCGGCGCGATGACTGCCGCAGTGGAACTGCGCCATGTCCAGTACGCAGAAAAAGTCGACACCACCTTCGCCGGTGCGCGCTTTCATCGACTGAGCGGGCTGGAGCAGCGCCAAATCGAGCGCTTCGTCTATCAATTGCAGCGCGAGGCCCGCCGCTTCGACAGCGACGGTTTGTTCTGAGGCCGCTCAGCTATCGACGTGGATACCCAACTCGGCCAGACGCGGCAAATCTTCCGGACGGTCGACGTCCCATAGCACCGGCAGCAATTGGTGCCCCCATCCCAATTGCTGCAAGCGATCGCGGGTCATGGTCAGAACCTGATCGGTGCCCCAGGGCAGGTTGTTGAACAGCTGCGGATCGATGCGGCGCAGACCGAGCAACACATAACCACCATCTTCCGCCGGCCCCAACACCACCGGTTCGCTCTGCAAGGCCGAGCAGGCATTGCTCAGGTACTCGGCATCCAACACCGGGCAGTCGTTGCCGATCAGAACCACGGCATCGCTTTCCGCCAGGCCCAAAGTCGCTATGCGGCGCATGCGTTCGCCCAAATCGCCCGCGGGCTGCTCGACCAATATCCAGCCCCGACTTTCCGCCAGCGTCTCCAGCTCGGCATCGGGCACGTCGTCCAGCCAGAGGAAACGCTGGCTGAAATTCGTGCCCGGTAACTGCAACGCATGGTCGAGCAGGCGGCGCTGCAAGTCGCACGCGCCCTCCTCGCCCAGGGCGGGAATCAAGCGGGTTTTCACCTGCCCCGGAATGGGCGAACGCGCCAGCATATGCAAGGAAATCGTCAGACTCATAAAGATGGCCCTCGATAATACTGGCGCGCCAACTGCTCGGGGTTCGCGCCGCAATAATAGGCGAGACGCAGACGCCACATGAGCAGCACGGTACGCCAGATACCTCCACGCTCCCAGCGCCGGCTGGATGTCGACAAGGGCGGTCGCAGGCATTGCGGACGGGCCAAACGCTTGAGGCGGCGACAGAGTTCCAGGTCCTCCATCAGCGGAATCGGCGCATAGCCGCCCAACGCATCGAAGGTGGCACGCGCCACGAAAATGCCTTGATCGCCACTCGCCACTCCGGTCAACCGCGAGCGTAGGTTGATCATGCTGCCGATAAGCCGAAATGCCAACCCCGGACCGGACAAGCTCACATCGAAGCGTCCCCAGCATGGCCGACCGGCCAAGGAGCCGAGCAGACGCTCGACAGCCTGCGCGGAGACCCGCGTATCGGCATGCACGAACCACAGGTACTCGCCGTCGGCCGCCGCCGCGCCGGCATTCATTTGCCGCGCGCGCCCGGGCTCGCTCTGCAGCAGCAGGTCGACCCACCCTGCCGCCCGTTCACGGGTACCGTCGTCGCTGCCGCCATCGACCACGATCAGCTGTGCGCCGACCGCGCGCAACGGCGCCAGATCCGCCAGCAACAGGGGCAAAGCCTGCGCCTCATTGCGCACGGGAATAATCACGCTCAGGCAAGCCGCTTTCACCGTGGCATGCCCTGCTCAACCGGTTGCTCGGCGCCCCCGGTGGGCGACACATCGAGCATCTGGTCCTGCACGACCTGTTCGTCGACGCGCGGGTCGAGAGCGGCAATCAACGGCGAACCGGTCATGTTGTCCGGCGTGGGGATGTGATGCAACGGCGCATCGTCGACCTGGTGCAGATGGGTGACGTTGGCCGGATGCACGCGCCAGATCAGGATCAAGCCGCAGGCGCAGGCAAAGGCATAGAGCATATGGGCGCCATAGAAGCGCATCAGTACACCGGCCAGCAGCGGCCCCAGACTGGCGCCCACCCCGAAGGTGACCAACAGCGTCGCGGTCAGCGATACCCGCCGCTCGCCTTCGACATGGTCGTTGGCCAGGGCGACCGCCAGCGGGTACAGGCTGAACATCAATGAGCTGACGGCGAAACCCATGCCGAACAGCAGCGGCAAGGAAACTTGCGGGGCCAAGGCCAACGGTAGCGCGGCCAGTGCCATCAACCCCGCGCAGATCCGGATCAACCAGACCCGATCGCTGCGATCCGACAGCCAGCCCAACGGCCACTGCACCAACAACCCGGCAAGAATGCTGAAGCCCATGAACAGGCCGACCTGTTCGGTGGACAGCGTCATACGGGAAGCATAGAGCGGCGCCAAACCATAGAACGAGCCGATCAGCAGCCCGGAGACCAGGATAGTGGTCAGCGACAACGGCACCCGCTCGATAAAGAAACGCAAATCCAGGGGCGCCGGGTGCAAGGGCGCCGGGTGCAGCCTGCGGGTCAAGGCCACCGGCACCAGACACAGGGAGAAACACAGCGCGACCAGCATCAGCAGCTCCGGCCCGAGGGCCGGATGCACCACCAGCACCAGTTGGCCGAGGATCAAGCCGAGATACGCAGCGCTCATGTAGCCGGAGAACACCTGGCCACGCTGGCTGCTCTCGGCCTGCTCGTTGAGCCAGCTCTCGATCACCATGTATTGGCACATCATGCCCAGGCCGACCAGCATGCGCAGCACCAGCCAGCTCGGCAACCAATCGCTGAGGCCGTGCCCGAGCACCGCCGCCGTGACCACGCCGGCGCAAGCGACATAGGCGCGGATATGCCCCACCCTGGCGATCAAGCGGTGCCCCACCTTGCCGCCCAGCACCAGCCCGACGTAGTTGGCCGCCATAAGGGCGCCCACCCAAAGACCATCTACCGTGTCCGCCAGGCGTAGGGCCAGGTAGGTGCTCAACAAACCCGAGCCCAGGAGCATCAGCAGGGTGGCGAAATACAGCGAACCGAAGGATTTCAGAATGAGTTGCATGGACCGGCAGATGGCTCCGAAGAAAGTGAAACGCCGATCGGGTGCCGGCGAATAAACCCTAGGCTATGTCCTAGAGCCCTATATATCCAGAAACGAGCGAGAAGCTGTCGAGCGGTGCAGGATACCTAAGCGGGTCGATGCAAGCGCGCATCGCCTCGATATACGCGGGCTTTGGTCGAACTGACGCTCCAACCTGCTAAAACATCGATTAATTAGATAGTTAACATTGAAGGCGTATTGCCTTCAGACCTCCTTACAAAAGCACAATAAAAACCTGGATATACCGAAATAGAGCGCTCAACCCACACTATCGACGGCATCGATTATTACCATGCCTGGACTGCACTTCTTCATCAAATTTCCACATGTAACATGTGCTCCGTAGCCACCCACCGCCCTATACAAGGAGCCAGACATGAAAAAGCAAATCCTCGCCGCCTTGATCCTCACCAGCTTATCCGCAGGCGCGTTCGCCCTGCCGCAAAGCGCCCCCCAACCGCTGCTCGGCGAAGCCAAAGCGAGCACGCTCGAAGACTTCAGCCCTCTCGATCCGTTGGCGGAAAATGGCTCCGAGCGCCTGCAAGAACGCTTGCGGATTGCCGAAGACGGCGCCGACCGTACCACCACTCCCAACCGTGTCGCCGAAGGCGGTGCCGAGCGCCTGCAGCAACGCCTGCGGGTTGCCGAAGACGGCGCCGAACGCACTAAACCCAACCGCGTCGCCGAAGGCGGTGCCGAGCGCACCGGCAATCAGCGTATTGGTTAATGCCATGATGTCGATAGCGGCTTGCCCCGCACCTAAACCAAAGGCGCCCCACCAGGCGCCTTTGGACTTTCTAGAACCCTCTAACAGGCCGTTGAAAAACGTAGGCGAGGCAGCCAGTGCAATACCGATGGCGGCCCCACAAAAACAGGCGAAACGTAGCGTAGCGAAGTAACAGCCGCAGGCTGGCCCGAAGGGCGAGCGAAGCGAGTCAAAAGCGGACTGGGCTCGCACGCGAGTTTACGTGTTGTAAATGAGCATTTTGATCGGACTCGCGCCCGAGCCTGTTTTTAACGCAGCAATGGCAACGCAGGTAGTTTTTCAACAGCCTGCTAAAGCTATTCCAACCGAGCCAGACGCTCCTCCAACGCGGCTACCCGTGCCTCCAATGCCTCCAACCGGCTTTCCTGTTGCGCTCCCGCGGCAGCGCGCACCGGCTCGTGGGCACGCGCCTCCAACGCCGCTTGCAAATCCGCCGGCTCGCCCAATAGATGCATATAGCGGTCTTCGCGCTGCCCGGCCTGACGCGGCAGCTGGCAGAACAATCCGCGATTGATCATGCGCTCGAGGTGATGCTGCAATTGCTCGGCGTCCTCGAAATCATGCATGCGATTGCTGCGGGTCAGCAGCTCATTGACCGTCTGCGGCCCGCGTAGCAACAACAGCCCCAGCAGCACCAGTTGCGGCGCCACCAACTCCAGAGCCTTGTCGCAACGCTGCTCCCAGCGATCGGCGCGACTGCCCATCACCAAACGCGCGAAGCCCCGCCCTTCGAGGCTTCGCAGCCCCTGGCCGACCGCCCCGGAAGTGAGATTCATCAGCGGTTCGCGACTGGTCTTCTGGTTGCAGGCCAGAACCAGCGCATTCAAGGTCAGAGGATAGACTTCGGGGGTAGTGGCCTGCTTTTCGATCAGGCAACCGAGGATGCGCGCCTCAATCGCGGTCAACGGGGCTTCTGCGGTCTCGGTGAGGGTATCGCTGGACATGGCGGCTCTCTCTTAATGGGTAGCTGGCGCTAAGCCTAGCCCGACTGGCGAGCGCTTGATACGCGAACGTCGCGCCACCTTACCCATAGACACACAAAAAAAAGCCCGCGCACTGCGCAGGCTCTTTATATGGCGTCCCCTGCTGGAGTCGAACCAGCATCTAGCCCTTAGGAGGGGCTTGTTCTATCCATTGAACTAAGGAGACTTATTCAGGCCGGATGGCGAACATCCAGCGGGCGGCATCTTAGCGAGCCTGAGCGGATTTGTCATGCCACTGCCTTATCGCATCGCCATACTGCTTATAGATTGCCCCGGAGATCGCCATGCGCCAAGCCGCCCCGCAGCATCTGCCCGACTCCCCCTTCACCAATTTCCAATTGCGCGCCGCCAGCGTAAACGACGCACCGGCGCTAACCGCGTTGCTGCAACAGCTGGCGCCGGACGAGCCGCGAGCCGACCCCAAGCTGATGGCCCTGCGCCTGGCCGAGCTGCCCGCCAGCCGCGTGGTGCTGGTGGCCGAGCGCGACGGCAAACTGCTCGGCACCTGCACGCTCAACCTGATCGAACACCTGGCGCACAATTTCGCCCGCTCGGCGATCATCGAAGACGTGGTAGTGGATGCCGACGCCCGCGGCCTGGGTATCGGCCAGGCGCTGATGGGTAAAGCCGTGGAGCGCGCCCGCGCCTGGGGTTGCTACAAGGTGGCGCTATCGAGCAACCAGAGCCGCGAAGCGGCCCATCGCTTCTACGCCGGGCTAGGCTTCAAACCCCATGGCGTCAGCCTGGCCCTGGCGCTGGATTAGCAGATGCCGCCCTCATCCGGCGCTACGCGCCACCTTGACCCACAGGGATGTGGCGAATGCGGTAATCCCGCCGGGAGCGGGATTCGCCTCCCGAAGGGAGAAGGGCATAAGGATTAGCTCGCTACGCGACTTTCTTGTTAGCGGCCGAAACGCTCCTCTGCGAGACGATCGGCAACCTCGACGGTCGTGCGGCCCTCTTGCTCGGCGCGCTGGAATATCTGTTGCAGGGTTTCGCCGATACCCTCGATATGCGCCTTCAATTGCGCGGCGCTGCCGCCAGTGCGCTCGTAGCAGACATCGATGATGCCGCCGGCGTTGATCGCATAGTCCGGCGCATACAAGCACTCGCGTCGGCGCAGCTCTTCGGCCAGGCCGGCATCGGCCAACTGATTGTTCGCCGCCCCCGCGACTATAGGCGCGCACAAGGCTTCGAGGGTCTGCCGGTTGATGATGCCGCCCATGGCGCAGGGCGCGAATACATCAACATCTAGACCGAAGATTTCCTGCTGGGCCACCGCCGTGGCGCCCAGTTGCTCGACCGCGCGCTGCACATTGGCCGGGACTATATCGGTGACCCACAGCTCGGCACCGGCCTCCTTCAAGTGCCGCGCCAGGCTGAAACCGACCTGCCCGACGCCCTGAATCGCAACCTTGAGCCCGTGCAAATCGTCGCGCCCCAGGCGCTGCTTGACCGCCGCCTGGATGCCGACGAATACCCCATAGGCGGTGGACGGCGACGGGTCGCCATTGCGCATGCCGCCCCCGAACGCCTCGCGCTGGCCGGCACCGGATACGTGTTTGGTACGTTCGGCCATGATCTGCATCTCGGCCACACCGGTGCCGGAATCCGCTGCGGTGATGTAGCGCCCGCCGAGACTGTTGACGAAATCGCCCATGGCTTGGAACAGCGCCTCGCTCTTGCCGGTGTGTGGGTCGCCGATGATCACCGCCTTGCCGCCGCCCAGCGGCAATCGCGCCAGCGCCGATTTGTAGGTCATGCCGCGCGACAGCCGCAGCACATCGCGCAGCGCCTCCTCGTCGTTGGCGTAGGGCCACATGCGGCAACCGCCCAAAGCCGGGCCTAAATTGCTGTTATGGATGGCGATAATGGCTTTCAGGCCGCTGGCTTTGTCGTGACCGAATACAACCTGCTCGTGGCCATCGAATTCGATATGGGAAAACACGGACATGGGAGTTCCTTGGAGGTTTTTGTTGTGAGGATTTGGATTGCAATGACCGCTGTAGGAGGCCCGACCTCGGGGCGAACTTCGACAACCCTGCGGACTGCATCGCCGCGGGGTCGCGCCTCCTACGTCACAAATGCGCTAATCAGGCCGCGGGTTCGAACAACCGCACCGCCTGAATCTCGCTGACCAACATGCGCGCCTTGAGCTGCTGGCTCTGCTCGCGCACCTTGAGCAAACTCTTCTCCTTTACGTGACCGTAGCCGCGGATCTGCTCCGGCAACTCGGCCAGGGCCACTGCAGTGCGGTAGTTGTCGGCATTGAGCTCTTTCAGCAGGTAATCGAGGCTCTGCTCGTAGTCCTCGATCAAGTCCAGCTCCAGCCGGCGTTCGGCGCTGTAGCCGAACGGATCGAACGGCGTGCCGCGCAGGAACTTGAACTTGGCCAGCACGCCGAAGGCCTTGAGCATCCAGGGGCCGAACTGACGCTTGCGTGGCTGACCGGTCACCGGGTCCGGCTTGCTCAGCCAGGATGGCGCCAGGTGGAACTCCAGGCGGTAATCGCCCTGGAACTGCGCCTCGAGCTGCTTGATAAAGCTGCCGTCGCTGTACAGCCGCGCCACCTCGTACTCGTCCTTGTAGGCCAGCAATTTGAAGTAGTAGCGGGCGGCGGCGCGGCTCAGTTCCTGATCGGCACCCTTGTCGGCCTGGCGCACCCGCGCCACCAGCTCGCGGTAGCGTTCGGCATAGGCGGCATTCTGGTAGGCGGTGAGAAATTCGACGCGGTAGGCGACGATTTCATCCAGGGTTTCGCAGCGTGGCGCCGCTGCCGTTTTCGGCGCCGCCAACTTCTCCACCGCAGCCGCATCGTGCGCCGTGCGACGCCCCCAGAGGAACGCCTGCTGATTCAGTTGCACCGCTACGCCGTTGAGCTCGATGGCCTTGTCGATCGCCTCGGCGGAAACCGGGACCAAGCCCTTCTGATAGGCATAACCGAGCATGAACAGGTTACCGGCGATGCTGTCGCCGAGCAGGCGGGTGGCCAGGCGGGTTGCATCGACGAAGTGGGTCTTGCCCGCGCCCACCGCCTCGATCAATGCCTCGCGCATGGCCGCGCCCGGCACCTGGGCATCGGGGTTGCGGGTGAACTCGGCGGTGGCCGCTTCATGGCTGTTAATCACCGCATGGGCGATGTTTTCGTTGAGTTTGGCCAGGGCTTCCTCGCTGGCGGCCACCACCAGATCGCAACCGAGCAACAAGTCGGTCTCGCCGGCGGCGATGCGCACGGCGAAGATATCGTCCTGCTTGGCGGCGACGCGGATATGGGTGATCACCGGGCCGAACTTCTGCGCCAGGCCGGCCTGATCGAGCACGCTGCAGCCCTTGCCTTCCAGATGCGCGGCCATGCCCAGCAGAGCGCCGACGGTGGTCACGCCACTGCCGCCGACACCGGGCAGGAGGATATTCCAGGGCCGCTCCAGGCTCGGCTGCTTGGGCTCCGGCAGACTGATGAACAGCGCATTGGCGCCAACCGCCTCAGGCTTGCGCAGACCGCCGCCGTGCACGGTGACGAAGCTCGGGCAGAAACCCTCGACGCAGGAAAAATCCTTATTGCAGGCGTTCTGGTCGATCTCGCGCTTGCGCCCCAACTCGGTTTCCAGCGGCAATACCGATAGGCAGTTGGATTTCACGCTGCAATCGCCGCAACCCTCGCACACCGCCGGGTTGATAAAGGCGCGCTTCTGCGGATCGACCAGCTTGCCGCGCTTGCGCCGACGGCGCTTCTCCGTGGCGCAGGTCTGGTCGTAAATGATCACCGAGCAGCCCTTGAATTCGCGCAGCTCGCGCTGCACCGCATCCAGCTCGCTGCGATAGTGGAAGGTCACAATGGGTGCGAAAGTCTTGCGGCTCGGGTACTTGTCCGGCTCGTCGCTGACCAGGGCGATGCGTTTGACGCCCTCGGCGAAGATCTGCTGGCTGAGCTGGTCGACGCGCAATTCACCGTCGATCGGCTGGCCGCCGGTCATCGCCACCGCATCGTTATAGAGAATCTTGTAGGTGATGTTCACCCCGGCCGCCACCGCTGCACGCAGAGCCAATTGACCGGAGTGGAAGTAGGTGCCGTCGCCAAGGTTCTGGAAGATATGCGGGGTATCGGTGAACGGCGCCTGGCCGATCCAGGTCGCCCCCTCGCCGCCCATCTGGGTGAAGGTATCGGTGTTGCGGTCCATCCACTGGGTCATGTAATGGCAACCGATGCCACCCTGGGCGCGGCTGCCTTCCGGCAGCTTGGTCGAGGTGTTGTGCGGGCAACCGGAGCAGAAATGCGGGGTGCGCAGCGTGGTGTGCTTGGGCGCGGCCAGAGCTTTTTCCTTGGCGGCGAGAAAGGCCAGGCGCTCCTCGATGGTGGCGCTGGTGTAAATAGGCGCCAGGCGCTTGGCGATGGCTCGGGCGATCATCGCCGGGGTCAGTTCGGACAGGTTCGGCAGCAGGGAAACGCCCTGCTCGTCGAACTCGCCGACCACCACCGGGCGCTTGCCCACCGGCCAGTTGTAGAGCTGGCCGGTCAGTTGGTCCTCGATGATGCTGCGCTTCTCCTCGACCACCAGGATTTCGTCCAGACCCTCGGCGAACTCGTGCACCGACACCGGCTCCAGCGGCCAGCTCATGCCGATCTTGAGCACGCGCAAACCGACCCGCGCGCAGAGTTCTTCGTCCAGGCCGAGGTCTTCCAGGGCCTGGCGCACATCCAGATAGGACTTGCCGGTGGTGATGATGCCCAGGCGCGGATTCGGCGAATCGAGCATCACCTGATTGAGGTTGTTGGCACGAGCGAAGGCACGGGCCGCGTAAATCTTGTAGGTGTTGAGGCGTTTTTCCTGGGCCAGGGGCGGGTCGGGCCAGCGGATATACACGCCGTCTTCCGGTAGTTGGAAGTCTTCGGGAATCCGCACCTGCACGCGCAGCGGATCGACATCCACCACAGCGGAGGAATCGACGTTCTCGGCGATGGTTTTCAGCGCCACCCAGCAACCGCTGTAGCGCGACAGCTCCCAGCCGATGATGCCGTAGTCGAGGATTTCCTGGACGTTGGCCGGATTGAGCACCGGAATCGAGGCGGCGATAAACGCGTGTTCGCTCTGGTTGGCGATGCTCGACGACTTGCAGCCATGGTCGTCGCCGGCCAGCAGCAGCACGCCGCCATGCTCGGAAACGCCGGCCGAGTTGCCGTGCTTGAACACATCGCCGCAGCGGTCGACACCGGGGCCCTTGCCGTACCACATGGCGAACACGCCGTCGTAGCGCGCGCCGGGGAACAGGCTGGTCTGCTGGCTGCCCCATACCGAGGTGGCGGCCAACTCTTCGTTAACGCCCGGCTGGAAGTGGATGTGGTTTTCCCGCAGGAAGCCCTTGGCTTCCCACAGGCTCTTGTCGAGGTTGCCCAGCGGCGAGCCGCGATAGCCGGAAATGAAGCAGGCGGTATTCAGGCCATGGGCCGCATCGCGTTGTTTCTGCAGCATCGGCAGACGGGTCAGCGCCTGGGTGCCGGTGAGGTAAAGATGGCCTGTGGCAAGGCGGTACTTGTCATCCAGGCGGATCTCGGCCAGAGACATTGGGGCGCTCCTTTTATTTTTATGAGCAGGCTGGCAACGGTAAATGCCATCCACGTTCTGTTTCGCCCAGGATCACCGGGCGCAACGACTGGCTAAAAATATGACTGAGCGGTGCCGCTTTTTTCTTTCTAATTCGCAGCCTAAACGCTGATACTGCGCATAAACCTTCTAATTTGATTAGAAATAAGAGATAGAAAATGCAAGAAAAGCTCAGCCCCATCGATCGCAAGATTCTCCGCCTGCTACAGCACAACGCCGACCTCTCCGCCGCCGAGATCGCCGAGAAGGTCGAATTGTCGCAATCGCCCTGCTGGCGGCGGATTCATCGCATGCAGGAGGAAGGCCTGATCGAACGCAAGGTCGCCCTGCTCAACCCCAAGCTGCTGGGCTTGAGCATGACGGTATTCGTCGATATCAAACTGTCGGCCCATGGCCGCAAGAACCTGGAGGAGTTCGAACAGGCGGTGGTCGGCTACCCCGAGGTATTGGAATGCCACACCATGGCCGGCAGCTCGGACTACCTGCTCAAGGTGGTGGCCAAGGACATCGCCAGCTACGAGCGCT